>JAZNZL010000036.1:0-7690 GCA_045594925.1 Clostridia bacterium | reverse complement strand
TCAACGGAAGACACCGCACCCTTTATAGCGGCTAAAGTGCCCACATTCATAAAAACAGGCGTCTGCACCGTGCCGTGAACGGTGGTGAGCTCGCCTCGTCTTGCAAGATGGTCTGTGCATAATAATTTAAACATAAAATTCTCCTGAAATGATTAAGCACGCGTAATCAATGCCCTGAAGGGCACGCGTAATGAATAATTTAGGTAGATTTTCGCTTTGACGAAAATCTTCAATTTCTCTTATCTTTTATCTGTTTGTGTGGTATCATATATCATTTATCCGTTTATGTGATATCGTAGGGCAGGGGCTTGCTCCTGCCGCATTGTTTTCGGAACGAGCAAGCCCGTTCCCTACAAACCTCTTCACTATTCACTATTCCCTCTTCACTTGTTCATTCAATGACTTTATCATTGAATGAACATCGCGTCTCCGAAGCTGAAAAATCTGTATTTTTCATTTACTGCTTCACGGTATGCGGTAAAGATATTTTCTTTACCTGCCAGTGAGCTTACCAGCATAAGCAGTGTGGACTCGGGCAGATGAAAATTAGTTATAAGTGCATCTACTGTTTTGAACTTATATGGTGGATAGATGAATATATCCGTCCATCCTGTTTGTGGCTTTACCAGGCCGTTTTCCTCTGCAACGGTTTCTAAAACTCTTGATGATGTGGTACCTACGGATATTATTCTTCCGCCGTTTTTCTTTGTTTCGTTTATAGTCTTTGCAGTATCTTCTGTCATAATATAAAATTCCGAGTGCATTTTGTGGTTTTCCACATCATCACACTTTACCGGACGGAATGTACCAAGACCTACGTGGAGTGTAACGTATGCAATCTTTACGCCCTTTGCCCTGATTTTTTCAAGCAAATCCGTAGTAAAATGCAGTCCCGCCGTGGGCGCTGCTGCTGAACCGTTATGTTTTGAATATACTGTCTGGTATCTTTCCTTGTCCTCGAGCTTTTCCGTTATATACGGCGGCAGAGGCATCTCGCCCAGACGGTCTAATACATTTTCAAATACTCCCTCGTATGAAAACTGAACTATTCTGTTTCCGTCGTTTACTGTATCGATGATTTCCGCCTTAAGCAAGCCGTCACCAAACACAAATTTTGCTCCCGGCTTTGCCCTTTTGCCCGGCTTTACTATTATTTCCCATCTGTCACGGTCAATGCGGTTAAGCAGCAAAAATTCAATCTTTCCGCCGCTTTCTTCTTTAACGCCTAAAAGACGCGCCGGCAGAACTCTGGTGTCATTTAAAACAAGGCAGTCACCTTCTGATAGCATATCAGCAATATCGTAAAAATGCTTATGCTCAATATTCCCGCTTTCTTTGTCAAGCACAAGCAGTCTTGATGAACTTCTGTCATCAAGAGGCGTCTGCGCTATAAGCTCAGGCGGCAGGTCGTAGTAAAAATCAGATGTTTTCAATGTATTTCTCCTGTAATCAATATAATTTTTCCAAGCTTGTTCCGGTGTAGTAGAAGGTAAGAATTTCATCATATTCAAAGCCCTGGTCGCCCATAGCCTTTGCACCCCACTGGCTCATACCTACGCCGTGTCCCCAGCCGTTACCGTTAAAGGTAAACTCGCCTGCACCTTTTGTACTGCCTGTTGAAGCTGAGAATTCCCGGCTCCCATCAGAAGACACAGCATAAAGGCTGCTTACAGTTCCCCAATCCTTGATATATGCTTCGTTTGCCGGTATGTATGAAATTCCCTCTGATGTGAGAACTGCGATTTTTTCGTATGTAGGCTCGGCTCCTGCTATGGTGTATCTCTGGCTGTGGATTTTACCGCCGAATATACCCCTGCAGTTACTCCTTGTAACCGTATGCGTACCCTTTGTGCCTTCAAACAGAAGCTCACACACATAGCCGGCATCGTCCTGCTCTGTTATACGCACGTCTAAAATATCGCCGATATCAACCTTTGCAGAGGCAAGGCAGCTTTTGATTTCGTCAGCCGTCAAAGTGATGCTCCAGCTGTATCTTGTGGCTTCATCAGGGTTTTCGTAAGGGTCTTTAACACTTACTAGGTACGGATACTTTCCGCCCCATACATTTTCTGCATTGGCACTTGCTCCGCCCATAGACGCACAGTAAATTGACTGTATTATCTTGCCGTCATACATAAGTACTTCGCCGGTGGTTTCTTTAACTGCGCGTATGGTACTTTCACGTTCTTTGGAAACACCCTGATAAGCCTGACTTGAGGTGGTGTTGTCAAGGTTAAAGCCGTATTTGGCAAATTTGTTTCTGTTGCTTATTGCAAAGCCTCTTGCGCACACTGCCTGAGCTTTTAAAGCTTCTATATTCCAGCTTGGACTCATTTCTTTTCCTACAACGCTGTAAAGATACTCCTCCATTACAACCACGTTTATAACGGTAAGTGCTCCGCCGTTAATTCTTTTAAACTGTACTCCACCGCGGTACTCAGTGCCGTTTATTATTATATTGCCGTCAATCGGGTACAATGTGGGAAACATCTCTGCGCTGTATGTATAAACGCCTATTGCCACATCGCCGTCGCTTGACGCTGTAACGGTAACTTCTTTTTCAGAAAGCTTTGCCTCTTCTTTAAATTCACCGTCAAGCTCAAGCCCCATCACAAATCCCGAGTCCGAGCCGATTACAACACTGTCCTTTGCGGAAGAACCATAGAAAATACCGATTTTTATGGTGTCGCTTTCGCTTTGGGCGGCATATACTGATATATGAAACACAAAAAGAGATAATACAATTGCACAAAACAAACTAAACATACTAAGCTTACGCAAGATAATCACCCCGATTAAAAATCAAATCATACAAATCCATAATATCACAATAAGACAACCGGCACAATATGTCAATATATACCGCTTGTTTTTAACGTAATTTTAACATGAATTTTGTTGACTTGTTTTCTTTTTGGTGATATCATATAAGATAGGATAATAGTAGCGAAAGGAATGATTTTAAAATGAAAAAATACAATATTGCCGTTGTAGGTGCAACAGGTATGGTAGGCAGAACTTTTTTAAAGGTTTTAGAAGAGGTTAAGCTCCCTGTTGAAAATTATTATCTTATGGCTTCTGCCCGCAGTGCAGGGTCAAAGGTTACATTTATGGGCAAGGAATATGTTATAGAAGAGCTTACTGAAAATTCCTTTGACAAAGACATTGATATAGCACTTTTCTCTGCTGGAGGTTCTACAAGTGAAAAATTCGCTCCCATCGCAGCGTCAAAGGGCTGCGTGGTAATAGATAACTCAAGCGCATGGAGAATGGACCCTGAGGTGCCGTTGGTAGTGCCGGAGGTTAATCCGGAGGATATCGCCTGGAACAAGGGAATAATTGCAAACCCCAACTGCTCCACAATTCAGGCTATGGTTCCGCTGAAAGCGTTGCACGATAAGTATAAAATCAAGAGAGTAATATATTCTACATATCAGGCAGTATCAGGCGCCGGCATGGGCGGATATATGGATTTGGAGAATGGTCTTAAAGGGGAAGCTCCCAAAAAGTTCAACCACCCCATTGCCAACAACTGTCTGCCTCAGATAGACGTATTCCTTGATAATGGTTATACCAAGGAAGAGATGAAGATGGTTAATGAAACACGCAAGATTTTGCACGATGACGATATGAAGATTACCGCAACCACAGTACGTGTGCCGGTGTTTGATTGTCACAGCGAATCCATCAACGTTGAGTTCTATAATGATTTTGACTTAGATGAGCTCAAAGCAACACTTGCTGCTATGGAAGGTCTTGTTGTAGAGGATGACACAGCAAATGCAATCTATCCTATGGCAATCAACGCAAAGGGTAGAAATGAGGTTTTCGTGGGCAGAATCAGACGTGACGAAAGTGTTGAAAGCGGAGTAAACCTCTGGGTAGTTGCTGATAACATCAGAAAAGGTGCAGCTACAAATGCAGTACAGATTGCCCAGAAGCTTATAGAGATGAACGAGGGCAAGTAATTCCGTCGTGAATTTTAATTTAATGAATAAAAAGGTGGTATGGCTATGAAAAACACTGTGTTTACAGGCTCGGGAGTAGCGATTGTAACTCCCTTTAACAAAGGCAAAGTGGATTTTGAAGCGATGGATAAGCTTTTGCAGTATCATCTTGATAACTGTACCGATGCAATCGTAGTATGCGGAACTACAGGGGAATCCTGTACTCTTGCAGATGATGAGCATCTTAAGGTAATTGATTTTGCTGTTAAAAAGGTAGCCGGCAAGGTACCGCTTATAGCCGGCACCGGCAGTAACGATAATGCACATGCGGTTGCTTTTACTCAGGAAGCAGAGCTGTTAGGCGCTGATGCCGTGCTTCTTGTTACACCATATTATAATAAGGCAACGCAAAAGGGCTTGGTTAAGCATTATACAAAGATAGCACAAAGCACAAAGCTGCCCTGTATTCTTTATAATGTTCCAAGTCGCACAGGAACAGATATAAAGGGAGAAACTGTTAAGATTTTGTCGGAAATAGATAATATAGTTGCCATTAAAGAGGCAACCGGCGATATTTCCAGAGCACTGGAGATAAAAGCTTTATGCGGTGACGATATTGATATATACTCCGGTAATGATGATATAACCGTGCCGATGCTTGCTGCCGGCAGTAAGGGTGTAATATCTGTAATGGCGAATATTGCGCCGAAGGACGTTCACGATATGACACAGCTGTATTTTGACGGCAACATAGAGAAAGCACTTGAGCTGCAGCTTAAAATGCTGCCGGTTGTAAAGGCGCTTTTCTGTGAGGTTAATCCTATTCCGGTAAAAACGGCGATGGAGATGCTTGGAATGTGCTCCGGTGAGCTGAGACTTCCTCTTTGTGAGATGGAAGATAAAAATGCTCAGCAGCTTAAAAAAGCATTGATAGAATATGGTTTAAAAGTAAAACAGGCATAGCCTGTGTGGGGTGATACTGATGATAAACATACTTTTAAGTGGATGTAACGGAAAAATGGGCAGAGTTATTACCTCTGTACTTGAAAAAGACGAGTCTGCACAGATTGTCTGCGGGTATGATGTGAATACCGAATCCGACAGCTATCCCGTTTATGATGATTTGAGTAAGGTCACCCAGAAGGTAGATGTGGTGATAGATTTTTCTGCGCCTTGCTGCGTGGAATCTGTTGTGGAGTTCTGCGGTGACAGACGAATTGCACTGGTTGAAGCCACCACAGGCTTAAGTAATGACCAGCTGGAAAAAATAATAGCTCTTTCAAAACGCATACCGGTATTTTCATCGGCGAATATGTCGGTTGGTGTGAATTTGCTTGTGAGTCTTGTTAAAAAGGCTGCTGCAGTTTTGGAGGGTAACTTTGATATTGAGATAATTGAGAAGCATCATAATCAGAAAATTGATGCACCCAGCGGAACGGCACTTATGATAGCAGATGAAATCTCATCGTCTTTAAAGGGCGGGGTTGAGTATGTGTATGACCGCCACTTTGTCCGCAAAAAGCGTGAGAAAAAGGAGATAGGCATACACTCTGTCCGCGGTGGAACTATAGTAGGTGAGCATAACGTAATATTTGCCGGTAATGATGAGGTTATTGAGATTAAACACTCTGCCACCGGTAAAGAGGTGTTTGCTGTGGGCGCTGTGAAAGCAGCAAAATTCCTTGTTGGCAAACAGCCCGGATATTATAATATGGAGGACCTTGTAAATTCATAAGCAGGTATCGATATATCTTCTTAAGGAGCGTTTTTGATGATTGACAGCATCACTGCTGAAGATAATCTTACCTTTGTAACGGTAAACGCGATTAACTGTGATGAAAGTGCGATTTCTGTTGTTTTAAACGCCGTAGCAAAAGCCGGTATAGAGCTTTATCCTGTTGCAGCGGCACCGTCGTATAAATCGTATATCAGTGTTTCGTTTTGTATAAAAGATAAAGATTTGGCGGCTGCTGTGGCTGCTCTTGGCGGCATAAAGGGTACAATAGCGGATTTTCACTGCTGTATAACCGGCGATGTTACTAAAATATCAATTTGCGCAGACGGCTTGGGTTTTGCAAATATAATAAAAGCACTGGCAGATGGCGGTATCAGGATACGGTTTTTAAATTTCGATAAAGACGGTTTGAGTCTTTATACCTCCGGAGTCTATACGGGAATGGCGCTGAATGTGCTTAAAATACTTAATAACAAAAGCAACAGCATCTGACTGTTGCTTTAATTTTGGAAAAGGAGTGGTTTTTGTGACTGGCGAGGGGATAGTAGTTAAAACCTCCGGCTTAAACGCCACTGTGAGAATAGAAAGAAAAAGCGCCTGCTCCGGAGAATGCTCATCCTGCGGAATGTGCGAAAATCCTGTGTTCGAAGTGGAATCTGAAAATAAAATCGGCGCAAAAATCGGTGACAGTGTGAAGCTTTATATGCCAACTAAAAAGGTATATATGTCGGCCTTTCTGGTGTATCTTTTGCCGATACTGGTGATTTTTGCTGTTATGGGTATCTGCTCGCTTATGGGAGCAAATGGTTATGTAACAGCGGCGTCTGTTGTGGCTGCAGTAATTATATGGTTTGCGGGTATAAAAAGATATAATGAATCTGCAAATCTAAAAAGTAAGATTATAGAGATTATCAACTAAAACTTGTGAATATACACAAAAAACCGCCTGAGTTTTTATGCATTACGCACTAAAAACGGGCGGTTTGTTAATTAATTGTTAAAAAAGTTTGACATTTTGATATTTTTGAGGTATAATAGCTTTGTAGTTTGAATAAAATAAGTGTTTTGAGTAAACACACGGGGTGCTCAGCCTCGAGTGATAAAAGACAGGAGTTTATTACAAATGATACATTTTTCAAAGTGCAAGGCGATTAAACCCTTAATTGCGCTGATAGTAATTATAATAACAGTTTCCGCATTTTCAACCGTCGCTTTTGCATCGGGAATGTGCGGTGTGGTGCTCACAGAAGTACTCAATATCCGTACACAGCCCAATACAAACTGCGCCATAGCAGGTCAGTATACATACGGTAAGGTAGTAGATATTGTAGGTATAGAGGGCGCCTGGTATAAAATCAAGTATAACGGCGCAGATGCGTATCTTATAAGCGATTATGTAAAGGTTGTTGACCCCTCTGAAGCATCACGTTATGCTGAAGAAAGAACAAAGGGCAGCAGAGTTGTAGATATTGCCAAGCAGTATATCGGCACACCTTATGTTTACGGCGGTATGTCGCCAAGAGGTTTTGACTGCTCAGGCTTTGCAAAGTACTGCTACGCACAGCTTGGAGTAACACTTAACAGAACAGCAGCATCCCAGACCTCACAGGGTACATACGTGAATAAGGCAGACCTTATCCCCGGTGATTTGGTGTTCTTCGTAACAGACGGCTACAGCATAAGCCACGTTGGAATCTATGCCGGCAACGGTATGATGATTCACTCACCACGTCCCGGCAAAAGAGTAGAGCTTGTAACCATTAACAGCGGCTATTACGCAAGCACATACTCCACCGCAAGAAGAATATTTAACTAAGCTTAAATAACGTAAATTAAAACCCCGACCAACCGGTCGGGGTTTATTTTGTTGTTTTAATATTTCCTTTATCTTTAATTACAGATTTTTCATCCAGTCCTCATTAACCTTTATAGCGTATTCAACTGCTTCTTTAGCAGGTCCGCCTATTATTTTGCGGTCGTTTACACAGGTTTTAAGGTCTATTGCATT
>JAZNZL010000035.1:0-1777 GCA_045594925.1 Clostridia bacterium | reverse complement strand
AAGCTTTGCCTTAGCCTGATCAAGATCATTTTTCTGGGTTGAATGGAAATCATACTTTTCCTTTACAGCCTTATACTCGTCAATGGCATCTATATTTATATTTCCAAGTGCCTTTATACTGCTTTTGAGTGATGCGGCTTCTTTGGCAGCCTCATTAAGATTTATATCAGCTCGTCTATACTCCAATGCGGTGGTATACGTAAGCTCGTAATCTTCCCACAGCTTATTGATTATCTGCTCAGACTCCATCTCAAATCGTGAAAGCTTATTCTCTATTCTGGATATCTCCTGATTTACTGTATAGATAATCTCGCTCTGCTCTTTACTCTTTTTCTGCAAAGCTTTTAAAGCTAAAGAGTCTTTCTCGTGCTGTGTTCTCTTTTCTGCAAGAGCTTTGCTGATTTCATCCTTGCCGGATGTGGATTTAACTGCTTCTGCCTCAGCTTCGGATATCTGCTTGTTAAGGCTTTCGGTATTTTTGATTATTTCCTCTTTTTCCAAAAGCTTTACCTTTTTCTGCTCTGCAAAGGAAGCAATATTTACACGCATAGTCTCACAACGCTCGGTTGCAAGCTCTGCATCCTTTACCACATTTGCATAATCAACCTTAAGCTGAGTAATGACTCTGGCACTTTCGTCACGTTCGTTTTCAAGAGCAATATACTCCTGCTCCGTTTCGGTAAGTGATTTTCGCATAACTGAAACAGTTTCTTCAAGTGAGGAAATTTCAGCTGCGCTTTTTTCGTTCTTTTCCTTTATGCCGTCTATTTCTTTTAATATATTTCCGCTTTCGTCCAAAAGCGAAGACATACTCTTTTCAAGCTCTGCCACTGTGTTCATTTTCTGCTCGTAGGTCGCGGCAAGGCGAACCTGATTATGGTCGCAGTTTAAAACAGCTTCATCGCAAACTGCCTTTTTCTCGGCAATATTGCGTATTTTCTCATTGGCTGAGTCTATATCATCCTCTGCTTTATCTATCCTTTTTCCAAGCTCTGCAAGGTCGGATTTCAGCTTTTCTATATCCTTTGCTCTGCTCAGAAGCTTCTGGTTATGACTGACACTTCCGCCGGTCATAGAGCCGCCGGTATGTATAACATCACCTGCCAGTGTTACTATCTTAAACTTATAACCGCATTTTTTTGCTATTGCTATGGCATTATCAATATTATCTGCTATAACGCATTTACCAAGCAGACTTTTGAATATCTCGCTGTACTTATCATCATACCCTATAAGGTCACTGGCTATGCCAAGATACCCTTTTTCCCCCTTAGGCTCACGCTCTAAGGTTACGCCGGTAACAGTTGAAACAGGCAAAAATGTGGCTCTGCCCACATTCCCTTTTTTAAGGTATGCTATGCATTTTTTTGCGTCTTCCTCGGTATCCACAACTATATTCTGAATGGCATTACCCAATGCAATCTCTATGGCAACAGTATATTTTTCGTCAACATCTATAAGCTTTGAAACTACGCCATGCACTCCGCGAAAATCACCTGAAATGATGGCTTTTACACTGCGGTAGTAACCCTCATAGCCCTTTTCAAGGTCTTCTAAAGCATTCTTTTTTGACTGCTTTTCGTTAAACTCCATAGCCAAAGCATTAAGGGCTTCCTTATCTTTGGTGACGGAATCGGTTACTTTAAAATATTCCGTTTTAAGCTTTTCAAGCTCTTGTAACTGCTTCTGCTTTTCTTCGTTATTGGCTTCAAGCTCAGATTTTATTCTCGCCGCTTGTGCCTTATTCTCAGACACAAGTGCGGTTTTTTCGTCATAC
>JAZNZL010000034.1:0-9352 GCA_045594925.1 Clostridia bacterium | reverse complement strand
GGCAAGGGCTTGTAGTGAACATTGCAGGCAATATCAGCCTCAGCCATTTTGATAATTATTTCGTTGCGCTGCTCCGGACTGATTCCGGGAACTCTTGAAATATACAAATGACCGGAAGACTCCCAATCCCCTGTGTAGTGCTCCAACGTTTCTACTCCCAGTGGCTTTAATGCACGGTCGTATTTTTCTATAATAGCCTTGCGCTTAGAGAGCATATCCGGATAGCGCTCAAACTGTTTCAAGCCTATTGCCGCTGCAACGTCTGTCATATTGCACTTGTAGTATGTATCTACTATATCATATTCCCAGGCACCCAGCTGTGTTTTTGCCAACGCATCCTTCGACTGCCCGTGAAGACTTAAAAGCTGAAGCTTTTTGTATATGTCGTCGTTGCTTATTCCGGGGATTGTTCTCCAGGTCAAAGCACCGCCTTCTGCTGTTGTGAAGTTTTTAACTGCGTGAAAGCTGAAGCTTGAAAAATCCGCGACGGATCCAATCATCTTACCGTGCCATTTAGCACCAAAAGCGTGGGCTGTATCTGCCATAACAGCAACTCTGCTAAGGGCAGACTGGATATCGCCTGACGGCTTGAAAATGTTTTTCTTACGTTCAACTATTTCAAAAATTCTGTCATAGTCGCAGGGAACACCGCCTAAATCAACAGGGATTATGGCTTTGGTGTTTTCGTTGATTGCCTTTTCAAGAGCGTCATAATCCATTTCAAAGCTGTCTTTTTGTGTGTCAACGAGAACCAGCTTTGCGCCCGTATGACATATAACCGAAGCAGACGCTGTGTATGTATATGCAGATGTGATGACCTCGTCACCGGGTTTAACACCCAAAACACGCAATGCCATTTCAGCACAGGCTGTTTGTGAGTTTAAGCAAACGCATTTTTCGGTGCCTATCCAATTTGCAATTTTTCTTTCAAGCTCTTTTGTTCGTGGACCGGTGGTAATCCAACCTGAACGCAAAGCCTCTGCTACCTCCTGTATTTCCTGCTCGGAAATATCCGGTGGAGAAAATGGGATTTTCATAATATCACTCCAAGTAAAAAATATAAACACAAAAATAGCCCTTGAATCGTCTTCAACCAGATGAGTTTAAGAATGTTGCTCCATTACGGAAGACTACAGGCAAAAACTGCTAAAAGGTTAAAATGACTTCAGGGCAAAATGTAAGATAAAATATAATTCAAAGATGTGCAATTTTAAAAAAAGCTATTGCCTGTCTGCAACCAGGCGAATATGGTTTACTGATTGCTATAGATATTATAGCACTAAAGAATCTGATAGTCAATAATTTTGCAAAAAGAAAAATCCCCCTAAACGCAGACACGATGCTGTTTGTGATGGCTTTATATAAGAAGTCGGAGCAATACTTTTGCTCCGACAAAGTGAGGATATGTGATTGCGTGTAAATCAATTTATTGTGGACTGCTCTGTCCGGTTAGGTATTTGTCGTCCGGTGTTGTCGATTCGGTAATTTTCTTTGTATATAAGCTCCGATATAGGCACAAAGCTGTAGCCGTCTTGAATAAGCTTTTCAAAAATCTGCGGAAGTGCTGCCGGCGTGTGCTTCGCTGCGTTGTGGAAAAGTACTATCGAACCCGGTGAAACTCTTTTGACCACTCTGTCGTAAATGGCAGATGGCTGAAGGTCTTTCCAGTCTAAGCTGTCTACATCCCACTGAATTGTGTAATGACCGATATCTCTGGCGGCTGAAACCACCTTGTCGTTGTAATCGCCGTATGGGGGGCGCATAAGGGTAGGGCGGATACCGGTAACAGCCTGAATTTTGTCGGAACAGGTGTTGATTTCTTTTTTGATTTCATCTTCTGATAGTGTTGTAAGATGTGGATGAGAGTTTGAGTGATTCATAACCTCGTGACCTGCATCGGCTAATTGTTTAACAGATTCGGGATATTTGTCAACCCAGGCACCTACTACAAAGAATGTGGCTTTGACCTTGTATTTATCAAGTATGGCAATTAGCTCTTCAGTGTCTTCGTTGCCCCAGGCAGCGTCAAAGGACACTGCGCAGATCTTCTCCTCGCCTTTGTCTACACAGTATATGGGTAAATCCTTTTTTGGAGAAGCACTTTCGAACACCTCTGCCACTGCGTCCCGGTTGAAAATTATAAGGCCGCTTAAAAGTATAAAAACCAAAAAGTAAATAATAATGCTGTCCTTGCTTGTAACGAATAGTTTCATAGCATCTACTCCTTTAATATGATTGTATTAAGAAAGAAGCGAAAAAATACCGGAAGAGCAGTAATTGTATTTTGCGGATGTTTTTGAATAAAAATTCAATATATGACAAAATATTGCATAAAAAACTTATAAATGCTTTTTGTCTGTAAAAAATCGTCCTTTTTCGTCAAAATATTGAAATCTTTTGAAGCTGTAGGTATAATCACAAAATGGAATAAAAAGGAGGTCTGCAAATGAAACTGGCAGTTGAACAAAAGGAAACGGAGCGACAATTAGAGTGGTTGCGTAAGGGCGTTTCCGCGGAGCTTGTTAAATGCGGATTTTCTGTTCATAGCAGCGGATATATGTATCTGCGAGAAGCAGTAACAGCAGTATTTCGTGACGAAGAGCTTCTTTTTGGTATAACGAAGAATCTGTATCCTTATATAGCTGATAAGTATGCAACCTCTGCCTGTGCGGTGGAGAAGGCTATACGTCAGGCAATAAACGACGTTTGTAAAAGTGGTATACCCGATTGCCTTAGATCTGTTTTCAGTGAAGATAAAAAGCATTTAACCAATAAAGAGTTTATAGCTGTTCTTGTGAATGAGGTAAAGAAAGTGAAAATAAATAGCTTGTAATGCGTGAAAAGGCGATAGATGTTGCTGCTGAAATTTTAGTCTTGATTTATATTGACGAATAATGTATAATTGTAGTGTAAATTAAGATAAGATTTCAGGGGGTAGCATTGTATGGTAACAGGTATAGAGCACGTAGGGATTTACGCTAAAGATTCAAAGGCACTTGCGCAGTGGTATATAGATATGTTTGGCTGTACTGTGGCGTATGTTAATGAAGCGAAAGGTACATATTTCGTAGCTTTTCCTGATAAGAGTATGATAGAAATATGTAAAGCAGAACGGGCAAGCTGTAAAAAATGCGAACCCACACAGGCAGGCATAAGACATTTAGCTTTAACGGTTGAGGATTTTGATGCCGTTGTGGAAAAGCTTAAAGCTGCAAAAACAGAGATAGTAACAGACGCCGCTACATCATCAAGCGGTGTTAAAACCATATTTTTCAGAGATATTGCGGGTAATATATTGCATCTTATTTCGCGTCCTGAGCCCCTTATTTAATATTTGTATTTTAACGGCAAGCAGAAATGTTTGCCGTTCGTTTATATGGAAAAGAGTTTTAATGAAAGGCAGAAATGATATGAATTCTTCAAATCCTATAGAGATATTCGGTAGTAATGTTTTTAACGATAAAGTAATGCGCGCACGTTTGCCAAAAGATGTTTATAAAGCGTTGCGTAAAACTATAGATGAGTCGCTTCCTCTTGAAAGCTCTGTTGCGGAAGCTGTAGCGGGCGCTATGAAGGACTGGGCGATAGAGAAAGGTGCTACACATTACACACACTGGTTTCAGCCACTTACGGGGATAACAGCTGAAAAGCACGATTCCTTTATTTCTCCATCAGAAAACGGCGGAGCCATAATGGAATTTTCAGGTAAAGAGCTTATTAAGGGCGAGCCTGATGCGTCGTCGTTTCCGTCTGGCGGCTTGAGGGCGACCTTTGAAGCGCGTGGATACACTGCCTGGGATTGTACTTCACCTGCATTTCTGCAGGAGGATTTGTCGGGTGTAACTCTTTGTATTCCTACGGCTTTCTGCTCATATACCGGTGAAGCGCTTGATAAAAAAACTCCACTTTTAAGGTCTTGCGAGGCAATAAATATTCAGGCTAAAAGAATACTAAAGCTTTTTGGTAAGGATATAAAAAATGTAACTGTATCAATAGGTCCTGAACAGGAATATTTTTTGGTTGATAAGGAATATTACGAGAGACGCCTTGATTTGAAGTTCACAGGAAGAACGCTTTTCGGGCAGAGAGCGCCTAAAGGACAGGAAATGGATGACCACTATTTCGGTACATTGAAAGAGCGCGTTTCTGCATATATGAGTGATGTTGACCGTGAGCTTTGGAAGATGGGCGTGTCTGCCAAAACAAAGCATAATGAGGCTGCACCCAGTCAGCACGAGCTTGCTCCTGTTTATTCAAACTGTAATATAGCCACGGACCATAATCAAATTACAATGTCCACCCTTAAGAGAATAGCGAACAGGCATAACTTTGCCTGCCTGATGCACGAACGTCCCTTTGATGGTGTAAACGGTTCGGGTAAGCACGTAAACTGGTCGTTGACAACCGATGAAGGCATAAATCTTTTAGAGCCGGGTAAAACCCCTCACGAAAACGCACAATTTTTGCTGTTTCTGTGTGCTGTGATAGAAGCCATAGATAAACACGCAGCACTGCTTCGTGCATCTGCGGCAAGTGCCGGTAACGACCATCGTCTTGGCGCAAACGAAGCTCCGCCGGCTATAATTTCAATCTTCTTAGGCGAACAGCTTGAAGAGATACTTAACAATATAGACTGTGATAACCCTTCAGAGAAAACCCATCGTGAGCGTCTGGATGTAGGTGTAAGCACACTTCCGCACTTCCGTAAGGACACCACAGACAGAAACAGAACATCACCCTTTGCCTTTACCGGAAACAAATTTGAATTCCGTATGGTAGGTTCAAATGCATCAATTGCAGGACCTTGTACCATAATAAATACGATTGTTGCAGATACTCTTTCCAGTATGGCAGATGAGCTTGAGTCCGCACAGGATTTTAACACGGCACTTCATAATGTTGTTCAGAAATCCATCCGCGCCCATAAAAGAGTTATATTCAATGGCAACGGATACTCTGATGAATGGGTTGCAGAAGCTAAGAAGCGTGGGTTGCCCAATATAGATAATACGGTTGACGCTATTGGCGAGTTTATATCGTCAGATACAATCGATATGTTTAGAAAGCACGGAGTATATAGCGAAACAGAGCTTCGGTCAAGGTTTGATATTAAGCTTGATAAATATTCAAAGGTAGTTCATATTGAGGCTCTTACTATGATAGATATGGCAGCAAAGGATATTATGCCTGCAGCAATTAAATATTCCACAGTTATCAGCGAAAATATAATCAAGATTAAACAAACCGGAATAGGTGCTGATACCTCTGTTCAGGAGAGAACACTTAAAAATCTTTCTGCAGCCATAGCTGACTTTGGCAATATACTTGATAAGCTAAGGGCATCGGTTGCAGAAGCCGAGAACATAACAGACGATACTGAAAAACTTGCTAAATACTACAGAGATAATACTGTGCTCATAATGAAGGATTTAAGAAAGGTCGGCGACTATATGGAGTCACTTGTTGACAGACAGCACTGGCCGATTCCTACATACTCAGATATGCTGTTTTACGTATAAGATTTGTAAAACTCATATTGGGATAAAAGGAGAAAAATATGAGTATAGCGGATTTTGTAAGCCTTTTAGGCGGGCTGGGGATGTTTCTTTACGGAATGAATGCGATGGGTGACGGCCTTGAAAAAGCAGCGGGCAAGAGAATGCAGCAGATTATAGAGGCGCTTACCAGTAATGTGTTCAAAGGGGTGCTTGTGGGAGTAATAGTAACTGCACTCATCCAGAGCAGCTCGGCTACAACGGTTATGGTTGTAGGTTTTGTAAATGCGGGAGTAATGACGCTTCCTCAGGCGGTAGGCGTTATTCTTGGCGCAAACATCGGTACAACCGTAACGGCGCAGATATTAAGACTTTCAGATATTCAGGCAACCGGTGTTTTGTCAATATTCAAGCCTGACTTTCTGGCACCGTTGGCAATAGCAATCGGAGCGGGTCTTATAATGTTTGCAAAGCGAAAAAGAGCTAAAGATATAGGTCAGATTCTCGCCGGCTTCGGAGTACTGTTTATCGGTATGGATATTATGGAGGGTGCTATGTCGCACCTTAAAGATAAGCCCTGGCTTGCAGATGCCTTTGTAAGTATGGGCAGGCAGCCGGTTTTGGGTATAATTACCGGCGCAGCCTTAACAGCACTTATTCAGAGCAGCTCCGCGTCGATAGGTATATTGCAGGCAGTTGCAGCAAGCGGACTTGTGTCCTTTTCGTCTGCAGTTCCGATTATACTTGGTCAGAATATAGGCACTTGCGTAACAGCAATGCTTTCAAGCATAGGCACATCAAAAAATGCAAAAAGAACAGCAGCGGTGCATCTGTCCTTTAACGTTATAGGCGTGATTTTGGCATCTGTGGCTATTTACGGGCTTAATGCCATAGTGGGTATTTCAGGATGGGAGAATAATATTACTCGGGGCGGGATAGCAGATTTTCATACTTTGTTCAACCTTGCTAATGCCATAGTGCTTTTGCCCTTTTATAAAGTACTGGTAAAGCTTGCGTATCTGTTTGTTCCTGAAAAAGGGCAAGCAAAACCGGAACTCAACCTGCTTGATGAGCGTTTTCTGCAAACTCCGGCAGTTGCAATATCACAATCTGTTAAAATGATGGTAAATATGATGCACACCGTACAGGCAAATTTCAGTAATGCAGTAGGTATGGTTTTCAATCCTGATAAAACAATGGAGCAGAAAATGGAAACTGTAAATGAGCTTGAAGAAATAATAGATGTGGGCGAATCCGAGCTTACCAAATATCTTGTTAAGGTAAGCGAAAATGATATGTCTGCAGAAGAGAATAACACAGTGTCGGGAATGTTCCATATTATAACAGATGTGGAAAGGCTGGGAGACCATATAGTAAATATAGGTGAGATAGCTGAGAATATGTATGCCCGTGAAGAAGTATTTTCACCGGATGCGGCCGCAAAGCTTAAAAAGATGGTGTCTGCTGTAGACGAGATACTGTTCCTTTGTGTTAAGGCGTATGGGGAAAATGACCTTGAAGCCGCCAGAAGGATACAACCTTTGGAGGACGTAATAGATACATTGAAAACAGATTTGCGTCAGTACCATATACAAAGACTCACCCGTCAGGAATATGGCTTTGATTCAGGGATAGCGTTTCTGGACTTAGTAAATAATCTTGAAAGAATGGGGGACCATTGTTCCAATATAGGTATGGCGGCGGAGCAACGGCTTAAATCCGATATTTTTGACCCTCATCAGTATACGAATAATCCGGAAATTGTAAATACTAATGAGTATAAGCAGCTGTTTTCCGAGTATAAGGAAAAGTACAGTGTAATATAAAACTGAAGTAAAAACAAAACCTCTTGAGCTGGCGAATAAATGCCAATTCAAGAGGTTTTAACTTGTTTCAAAATAAATTATTTTAACTTTTGGAGCATAAGCTTTGCTGCCTGCTGTTCTGCTTTTTTCTTGCCGTGACCGCTGGCGGTTACGGCTTTTTTGCCGTTGTATATAAGTGAAACAGTAAATATCTTGTCGTGCTCGGGACCGCTTTCATCAATGACCATATACTGCACGTCGTCACCGTGAGAAGAAGCGTATTCCTGAAGTCGGCTTTTGAAGTCAGAATTCCCTTCGTTTTTGGTGGCAGCTTTTATATACTTTTCAAGATGAGAAAGAATAAAATCGAATGCTGTGTTAAAATCCGAATCCAGATATACAGCCGCAATAACGGCTTCTGCCGCGTCAGACAGTATAGACGGTTTTTTTCTGCCGCCGTTAAGGTCTTCACCTCTGGAAATAATCAGGTATTTACCTAATCCGATATCTGTGGCGAAATCAAACAAGCCCTCTTCGCAAACCACAATGGAACGGATTTTACTCATTTTTCCTTCGTCAATGTGGGGATAGTTTTTGTATAGGTAGGTTGATATAGCCGTTTCTAAAACAGCATCACCCAAAAACTCCATACGCTCGTTGCTTTCGCAGGACTTGTCGCCGGATTCGTTTAAAAATGACCGGTGTGTAAGTGCCTTTGTAAGTAGCGACCGGTTTTTAAATGTGTATCCGATTGTCTGCTCCAATTCAGCTAAATTTTTAGACATATATATCACCTTCTTAAGCAGATGCGTTAAGCACAGCCTTTTATAAAAATAACCCCCGGCTTAAACGGGGGCGCAAATTGTATTAGTTGCTGTGTGATTCAATGTATTCTACTGCATCACCAACTGTTGCGATTTTATCAATATCCTCCTCGGGTATGCTCATATCGAACTCCTCTTCCATAGCGAGCATAAGCTCTACCAAATCCAAAGAATCAGCGCCGAGCCCGTCGATAAAAGACACCTCAGGAGTGATTTCCTCAGCATCAATGTTGAGCTGCTCAATAATGATATCTCTGATTTTCTCGAATACCATACATTCACCTCCTTAATTGCACAAATACCTATGGTATACATAGAATGAGTATATAATAAAAATATGCGGTTGTCAATAATTATTTCCTTTTGCGGGAGCTGTTTTTAAGCTTGGTTATGTTTGCTTTGTATATAAGGTATATAAAGAATGCGGCCATAGCACCAACGGGCAAATAGAAAAACGGAGAGAAAACCACGGATAAAACCATTAGCCGTATGCTTTTACCGGGAGAAAAGGCTATTTCGCTGTATGCTGTAAGGTCAACACTGCCGATTTCCCTGCCGTCATAGGAAACGCTTAATTTTCCCAATACCTGATCCTTTTTAATAGGCGCACTTATGTCCATATCTTTTGTTACCATTTTAAATATTTTTGATTGGTCATAATCCAGAGGCAGCTGAACGGTAAGGTTGTCTGCGGTTTTTAAAAGCACGTGATCGATTTTGCCGTTAGGTACCGGCACCTCCTCAATTATGTCTTCCTTGTGAGCCACAGTTACACTTGTGAATCCGTCAACAGAATATTGCCTTAAACGCTGTGCGTCGGTGTGGGCAGATTCTGCGTTTGAAGCGCCGGCTACAACGCATAAAAATTCGCCTCTGCTGTTTGTGTATGATATGCATATGCCATATCCCTGGTCCTTCATATATGAGGTTTTAATGCCGTTTACCCTTTTTGAATAGAAATCCAGCGACCTGTTTCTGCCTGCGAACATATTTGTATTTGAAAGATAACGTGTTTCTCTGTATTTGTTTGTAGGCTCTATAACGGCCATATCTTTCTTCACGATTTCTGCAAATTTAGGATTTTTCATAGCATATTGAGCTATGCGCGCAATATCTGCCACAGTTGATACCTGCTGTTCGTCGTAATACCCGCCTGCGTTTTTAAACACAGTGTTTTGAGCGCCTGCGCTGTTGGCAGTCTGGTTCATAGCAGCTATGAATTTTTCAT
>JAZNZL010000033.1:0-5833 GCA_045594925.1 Clostridia bacterium | reverse complement strand
CTTGTTAATATAGTGGTAAAATAATTACACACATTAAAAACGGATATGTTCAAAACTGAACATATCCGTTTTTTTTGTTATATTTATTTTTTCCAGGTATACGGTGAAAACAGTATCAGCATCGGGAATATCTCAAGTCTGCCAACAAGCATATCAAAAGAAAGTACAAGCTTTGAAAGATTACTATACAAAGAAAAGTTTTGCGTAGGTCCAACAAGTGCAAGTCCCGGTCCTACGTTATTTATAGTTGCAGCAACTGCGGTGAAATTTGTGGTAAAATCGAGGTTATCAAGGCTTATAACAAGCAGTGATGCCACATATATTACTGCAAACGATGCCATATACACATTTACAGAGCGCATAGTTTCGTGCTCTACAAATCTGCCGGAAAATTTCACCTTATACAAGCTATTAGGTCTTGCTGAAAGCTTAATCTCTTTAAAAATACTTTTTATAGAGATTAGTATTCTCGACACCTTCATACCGCCACCGGTACTGCCGGCGCAGGCACCGATAAACATAAGCAGTACAAGAATTGTTTTAGAAAGCTCAGGCCAGGTGTCAAAATCCTTTGTTGCAAAGCCTGTGGTGGTTATTATTGACGACACCTGAAAAAGACTATGGGTTATATTCTGACCAAAGGATGTATACAGATGTCTGCAATCTATACCTACGATAATAGCTGCTGCTGCAATAATAAGAAGATATCCCCTGACCTCCTCCGAGCGAAAGCCTGCTCTGAATTTACGCATAAGTATAAGATAATACACGGTAAAATCCACTCCGAAGATTATCATAAATACTGACACTACATTTTGTATATATGGTGAATATCCCGTTATGCTGTTGTTCTTTACTGCAAAACCTCCTGTACCTGCTGTGCCGAATGACGTGGTTACAGCATCAAACAAGGGCATATCCCCTGCAACAAGCAGCACTACCTCCAACACCGTAAGAAAGGCATATATACAATACAATATTTTAGCGCTTGAACGTACCTTCGGCACAAGCTTACTTACCGACGGTCCGGTGCTTTCGGCTCTTAAAAGGTGCATATTTTTTCCACCGCACAGGGGTAATATTGCTACCAGAAAAACCAACACACCCATTCCGCCTATCCAGTGGGTGAAGCTTCTCCACAAAAGCAAGCTTTTAGGAAGAGCTTCTATATCCTTCAAAACTGTGGCTCCGGTGGTGGTAAAGCCTGAAACCGTTTCAAAAAACGCTTCTATAAAATTAGGTATATATCCTGTAAACACAAAGGGGAATGCTCCAAATATACTGATAACTATCCAGCTCAATGCAACCGTTACAAAGCCCTCGCGGGGGTACATCATTTTATTTTTTGGGGGTTTTACTGTGAGCACAAGCCCTACAGCCAAACAGAGAAGTATACAAAACGCATACACAAACACATTCTGTTCTCCAAAATACAGTGAACTTAAAAGCGGCAGCAACAAACACACTGCCTCTATATTAAGCACCCAGCCCAATGTGTATAAAACAATACGATAATTCATTATTATTTAACCTCTATCCAAGTATATCACTGATATCGTTAAGTCCGGTGATTGATGTGACAACTATAACCGTATCGCCCGATTCAATCTCATTATAACCTCGGGGAATGATGATTTCTCCGCCTCGGTTTATACAAGCAATCAAAACATTCTTCCTTATATTAAGGTCTTGTATCTTCTTACCTGTTACGGGAGAGTTTTCGCCTATCCTGAACTCAAGGGCTTCTGCTTTGCCGTCAAGTATAAGATGCAGAGTTTCAATATTACTACCCATAGAATTCTTCTTGGCTCTTACAAAACGCACAATATATTCTGCTGTTGCGCTTTTCGGGTATATAATAGTATCAAGGTCAAGCTTACTGATTACTTCATCATAGGCTATCCTGTTAATTTTAGTGATAATCTTTCCGTTCTTCGTTCGGCTCTTGGCAAACAGTGACAGCAGTATATTTTCTTCGTCTATATTTATAAGTGAAACTACTGATTCGGCGTTTTCTATACCCTCCTGAAGCAGAAGCTTATTATCAGTACCATCTCCGTTTACTATCTCTGCTTTTGGCAAAAGCCTACACAACTGTTCGCATTTTTGAAGATCCTTTTCTATTATTTTTACCTTAATGCCTGTATTCAGCAAGCGCTTGGCAAGATAATACGCTGTATTGCCTCCGCCTATAATCATAGTGTCTTTTACGCGGTTTGTCTTTATACCAATCTTTTTAAAGAACTCACTACCCTTTTTAGGCGCAGCTACAATACTTACAAAATCTCCTGATTTAAGCACAAAATTACCATCAGGAATAACTATTTCCTCTCCTCGCTCTACTCCGCACACAAGCACATCGCAATTAAGCTGTGAGGGAATATCGGAAATCTTTAAATTATCAAGTACTGATTTTTCAGGAACTTTAAACTTTAATATCTCTACCCTGCCTTTAGCAAAGGTGTCTATCTGAACTGCTGTGGGGAAACGCAGCAAACGGGCAATTTCGCTTGCTGAAATCTGGTCAGGGTTTATTATCATAGCAAGTCCAAGGTCATCTTTTACAAGATTGATGCCTTCCATATATTCAGGCTTTCTCACTCTGGCTATAGTCTGGCAGTTACCAAGCTTTTTCGCTATAAGTGCTGTTATAAGATTGATTTCATCTGAACCTGTTACTGCTATCAGAATATCTGTATTGGCAACGCCTGCCTCTGTAAGCGTATCTACAGCTACGCAGTTTCCAACTACTCCCATTACATCATAGGATTCTGTGGTTTCTTTTACTGCGCTGCGGTTTATGTCTATTACGGTTATGTTAGTGCCTTCTTCATTACTTATCTTATCAACAAGCTTTTGGCCAACCTTTCCGCAACCTACTATAATTATATTCATATCCTTATGTCCTTCGCATTTTAAATTTTATTATATACTATATCAAAGTAGTTGTGATGTCAACACGCTTTATCACAAATCTCGCACTAAGTTACTTATCCATTTTCCTTGCTTAAGTCTTGTGGATATCAACACAACCTTTACTATCTGCTCAACGGCAAGTGTAAGGTATGTAATTTCAATAGGTAATTTGAAAATCAAGCCAAAGATTACAAGCAAAGGAAGCGAAATAAGCCACACGCCCGCAAGGTCTATCTTCAGGCAGAATTTAGTATCTCCCCCGCTTCTGAGTGTGCCAACGATATTTGTGTGGTTATAGCTCTGGAGCATAGCCATAATCGCTATATCAAAAAGTATGAAAAAGGCTGTCCTTCTTACTGCGTCACTCACATTGAAAAACCTTACGGCAAATGGTGCTATTAAAACAATCACCACCGCCATAACGCCGCCTAACAGCCAGGACATAACAGAAAATTTTCTGGCATATTCCTTTCCTGTTGCCAAATCGCCTGCGCCTACTTTGGTGCCTATCATAACCATAGCTGCATTACCCATACCAAACATAAATATATTTATGAGTCTGTCAATGGTTGCAGAGATACTTACTGCCGCCACGGTATCTGTTCCCATTCTGCCGTAAACAAACGAGTAAAGACAAGTTCCCAAGCCCCATAAGGATTCATTTAGCACAACCGGCATTACTGTATGGGAGAAGCGCTTTAAAAATGTTTTTGTAAATCCTTTGAAATCAGAAAACCCAAAAAGTATTTCAGGCGCGTATATTTTAGTGAGCAGATATGTTACAACCATTTCTATAAATCTGCTTATAGTTGTTGCAAGAGCAGCACCGGAAACGCCCATAGCCGGTGCGCCGAATTTACCGAATATCAGCACATAGTTCAAAAATCCGTTTATACACAATGTGACAAAAGCCATAAATAGAGGGATTTTTGTTCGTGCTGTTCCTTTTAGTCCTATCTGCAGTGCCATTGAAATTGATGTAGGAACATAGCTTATTACTATAACCAAAAGATATTCAACGCCAAGCGCTATTACATCTGTTTCAGGTGTGAACAACCGCATTATTTGTTTCGGAGCAAAAAAGCCCAAAATTGCAAACACCAAAGACACTGTGCTTCCGGCTATAATATTTATACCAAGCACCTTGCGGATATTTGCCGTATCACCTTTACCCCAGAACTGTGAAACAAACACACCTGCTCCGCTGCATATACCAAACGCTATAAGATTAAGCACAAAAAAGTACTGATTGGCAAGTGACACCGCCGCTATTGCTGATTCGCCAAGACGCCCAATCATTATATTATCCAGAAAATTCACACCGGACATAAGCAGATTTTGCATTGCTATAGGAAAAATCAAACCGAGCGACATCTTTACAAACGCTTTATCTCCAAATGTTGTCTTTATTATCCCCATTTTTTCTCCTCTTGTGTATACTTAATTGCAAGGACAGATGTTTGTCTATTCAGTTACTGAAAATTTTACCTTTATTTTTTTGTCTTCCACCATAAATACTCCGTCAGGAAGAACAAGTGATACCTCTGATTCTTTTGATTCTCTTATACCGGAAACATCTATCAATTCCGTGTCTGCCTGCTGCATTACTGCAAGGGCTTCGGTTTTCCCCTTTAAAAGTACCTGCTCAGGCTCTGCCTGTGCAGTTACCGTTTTCCCAATAGAGTTTCTCGAACTTGACATATTCACAGCAACCGGCACGCTCTTGGCTGAAACAACGGAACCATATACATCTGTATATTCAATATTTTTAGTTATTGAGCTATCTGTGATTTCTTCGCCATCAGCGTCATAAAGCTTTATCTTATAAAGTCCCTTTATATCTTCCGTTACTCCTGCAAGCTCTACTGTTATACTGCTACGTGCAACGCTTTCTATAACTGTCTGCGGTCCGGTGAGCTTTACTGCTACGGGAGATATCACCATACTGTCTATGGCATATCCCGCTGCGACCTGACCCTTGGTGAGTATTTCGATATTTCTTTCTTCAGTTACTACCTTATCCACCTTAACTTTAATATGGTCAGGCTTTATCTGCACAACATCTACTCCGTCTATTCCAAATCCGGCATTTATCGGCAACGTATACTCTCCCGCAGAGGTGATGTTACTCATATCCACATATACGTTTCCTTTAGTCCTTTCAGAAACCGACGCAACAACTCGTCTTCTGCCGCTTACCTTTATATCTGCTTTCTCATTATTACCACTGAGTATTACAAGCTTTCCGTTATCAAAATCACTTGAAATATTATTAAGTGAAACTGTAACATTTTTTATATTCAAATTATACACAGGATTTTCCTGATACACTACATAAAACCACAATACTATGGCTATGACAAGTGAAGCTAATCTCAAAAACCAATCTGTTTTATAAAATTTCATTTCTTCTTCACCGTCCATTTTTTAATCTTCTGCTTTGCAGCAGTAACATCCGAAGAATGGTCATCCTTCAGTGCTTTAAACAGTGCCTTCCTCAATGTTTCTGTAGAAAAATTCCTCGTTAAAGCGCCATTGGCTGCCACTGATATTTTACCTGTTTCCTCCGACACAACAACTACCAGACAATCGGAATTTTCGCTGATGCCTATTGCTGCTCTGTGTCTGGTTCCCAATTCCTTACTCAGATTCCGGTTTTCAGTAAGAGGAAGTATACACGCTGCTGATTTGATTTTATTATCGCCTATGATAACGGCTCCGTCGTGCAAGGGTGTGTTTGGTTCAAATATATTAACCAACAGCGGTGCAGATACATCTGCATTTACACTTATTCCGGTTTTACCCACATCGGAAAGCTTTGTTTCACGTTCAACAACCATCAAAGCGCCCGTATGGGTTTTAGAAAACTGACCCGCCGCTTCGCATATCTGGTCTACCACGTTTTCCACATCATAAT
>JAZNZL010000032.1:0-3799 GCA_045594925.1 Clostridia bacterium | reverse complement strand
ATGCGAGATGCTATTTTACAAGTACATATATCACATTATACGAGTTCACAATTTATGCTTTTACCGTGCTGGCTTTACCTGTTGCTGATAAATGTGAGTTTCTGTAATATAACTGTAACATAAATTTAATTTTACGTCAATGGGGATTTTAGGCGTTTTTAAAAAATTGTAAAAACGCACAACCGCTACAACGAAATTTTGTATATTTATATCAAATCAGCCCAAAAAGTACCACAGATTCCGACAAAACATACACACAGAAACAAAAAATTCCAAACACAGAGCGACCAATATGGTATTTGTGTCTGGAATACTGGATATGAATATCAAAAATTATTTATACAGCTCACAAGACGACCTGATGCTACTGAGGTTTTCTGTGTGACGGATATGCGCTTTACTGAGTCAAGCGGGGTAATTCGTATTCCGTGTTCTGTAAGCTCTGCTTCTTTTATACACAGCCGTCCGCGTTTTACAACTGCGTATATACCGTTACGGTCTATTTCTGTGCAGTGCTGAAATATCAATATACTATCGTGAAAAATACCTTTATCTATAATATTATTACCTGTATATCTCAAGGCAAACAAGGTGTTCTCTCCAAGCTTATTAAGATGCGGTATCTCATAATACGCAACAACTTTATTTAAATTATCCTTTTCAAAATCTTCATTTATGAGCAATGGTATCTTTGTACCGAAATACCCCTGCACAAAAATATTCTCAAAATTATTGATATCTTGTATATCTATTTCAAACTTTCTCTGTGCCTCGCTGATAAACTTAAATGATGGCACAACATCTTCATTAAGATACAGACGCAACTCTATTTCATCTATATTTAGTGCATCAGCAACATCTTTTAAATCAAGGTTATTATCGCTGATATATTTTGAAAGATTTTCTATGAATTTATCTCGCATTGGCCTCTCCTACTACAACAAATAGTTCTTATCTACTGTTATTACACACTCGTAGCTTCTATTTATCAAATGAACATTATTGATTATGATATCAACAAGCTCTCCATCTGAAACGGGAAAATCTACCGGTGTGCAAACATCAAATATCAAGTTCGTATGAGTAGCGCCAGTAACCATTCTCAAATCGTGAAAAGTGAGGTTTGAATCTATTTTATTTAATATTTCATCTATCATCTGTCTGGCTTCATTCAATACCTCATCATCTTTAATCAACGGATCAAGATGAACAACCAGTTCTATATCAAAAAATCTTTTGGCGTCTCGCTCTATATTATCTGCTATATCGTGGCTTATTAAAATATCCTGCTTGGAATTCACTTCAACGTGCACTGTTGCAAAGCACCTTTTAGGACCGTAATTATGAATTATAAGGTCATGTATACCATCTACTCCTTCATAGCTCATAACGTGATTTTTTATCTTCTCTGTCAGCTCTGCTGACGGTGCAGTTCCCAACAGCGGATTTACTGTATCTATCACAAGCACTACACCAGAATAGAGTATATACAGCGCCACACATATACCTGCATACCCATCAAGCTCTATTTTAAAAATCACAGAAATCACGCCTGATACTATTACTGCCAATGTTGCCACCACATCATTCAAGCTATCCTGTGCCGCTGCACGCACTACTGTAGAATCAATTCGTTCCCCTATATATCGATTGAATTTATACAGCCACAGCTTAAGAAAAACCGATGACACAAGCACACCAAATGACAGCACGCTATACTGCGTTTGCTCATCCGACATTATTTTGCCAAAGGATGTCCTTACAAGCTCAACACCTAAAAACACCACGAAAAACGAAACCAATAACCCTGATACATATTCTATCCTTTCGTGGCCGTACGGATGTTCTTTATCTGCCGGCTTTCCCGAAAGCTTAAACCCTACAAGAGTCACCACTGAGCTCATTGCATCGGAAAAGTTATTTGCCGCATCTGCCATAACTGATATACTATTGAACAACAAACCCACTATCAGCTTTACTGCCGCTATTAAAAAATTGCATATAATACCAACAGTGCCCGAGAGCTTTCCATAGCCCTCGCGCACTTTATTGTTTTGAATATTTTCGCTGAATTTTACGAACCGCTTAATTAAAAATTCTGTCAAATGCTTTCACCTTACTTATTATCTGATATCAGGCTCCAATTCTTTTTAAGGTAAACATACCCCGAATACACTGTGAAAAGAGTTGCTATAAACATTGCTATATAGCCCGCAGACCACTTGAATATAACAAATTCTTCTCCATAAAACAACAATGCACAGACTGTTGCAAGTATTTGTATTACAGTTTTGATTTTACCTGTCATTTCCGCTGCTATTACCACGCCCTTGGATATTGCAACTATCCTGAGGCTTGTAACTATAAACTCTCTCGCTATTATCACTACTGCCATATATGCTGCTATTCTGCCCATTGAAACAAGGCATATCAGCGCTGTGGCTACAAGCAGCTTATCTGCAAGCGGGTCTATGAATTTACCGAAGTCAGTTATCTGATTATACTTTCTCGCAACATAGCCATCTACTCCATCGGTGGCTGCCGCAAATGCAAATATCAGCGATGCTATTAAATCACTATATTTAAATTCAAGCATCAGCACAATCATAAACACTGGTATTAAAAGTATTCTTGATATAGTAATTTTATTTGCAGTATTCATAAAACCAACCTTTCTGTTTCAAGCTGTTATTACAAAACAACCTCGCCGGTTATATCGTATTCGTGTGCATCCAGTATCTTTATATCAACTATTTCTCCGGCTTCAAGCTCTTTACTGCTATATATATACGCACTACCATCAACATCCGGCGTGTCTGCAAAGCTCCTGCCTACATAGCAAAGATTTTCCTCATCATACCCTTCAGCAATCGCTTTAACAGTTTTTCCTATTTTCTCCGAATTTAGCTCAGATGAAATCTTTTGCTGTTGTTCCATAAGAACATCTCGTCTTTGTTGCTTTAGATCTCCGTCTATTTGATTTTCAAACAAATACGCAGCTGTGTCTTCTTCCTTTGAATAAGTAAACACGCCTACTCTATCAAGACGGGTATCTTTCAAAAAGTTTTTAAGTTCTTCAAAATCCTCTGCCGTCTCCCCCGGAAAGCCAACAATTATTGAAGTGCGTACTGTTATTCCTTCAATATTTGCCCGAAGCTTTGCTATTAGCTTTTCTACCTCTTCTTTTCGGCTTCTTCTACCCATCCTTTTGAGCACATTATTACTTATATGCTGCAGCGGCATATCAATATACTTGACGATTTTTTCATTCTCTGCTATTTCTTTTATTAAATCATCATCAATATTTTCCGGATAACAATACTGAAGACGTATCCACTCAATGCCTTCGATTGACGACAGCTCTTTTAAAAGCTTACAGATTTCCGGCTTACCGGAAAAATCCTTACCATAATACGCAGTATCCTGCGCCACCAAAATAAGCTCTTTTACTCCTGATTCGGCAAGCATTTTAGCTTCTTCGACCACTTCGGGTACAGGTCTGCTTCTATACTTACCGCGCAATTTGGGAATAATACAATATGTGCAGTGATTATCACAGCCATCGGCAATTTTTATATATGCGCTATATTGAGGCGTACTCAAAACTCTTGGCAGATATTCGGTGATATGGTTATCTGCGCTACCAACCTCACACACTGCTTCACCAGTGGTTTCTGCCTTCTCAACTGCTGATAAAATTTTATTATAATCGTTGGTGCCAAGAACTACATCAACCTCAGGAAGCTCTTTAAGAATTTCCTCTTTATACCTTTGTGCAAGGCAGCCGGTTACAACAAGC
>JAZNZL010000031.1:0-2475 GCA_045594925.1 Clostridia bacterium | reverse complement strand
CTTCCTCTCCAGAAGTTTCCGCCACCTACTACTATTGCTATTTTTGCACCTTCATCAACACAGGTTTTGATAACATCGGTAATTTTACCGATTGTTTCCTCGCACAGGCCAAATCCTTTTTTTCCAGCCAGCGCTTCTCCGCTGATTTTAAGCAAAACTCTTTCGTATTTTCTGCTCATATTTACCCTCCGTAAAATCCTATCAAGTAATTTATTACAGTATACCACACAAATAATGAAAAAGGAATATTTATTTTTATATTTTTAAAAATTTTTTACAAAAAAACCTTTGAAAAAATCAAAGGTTTTAAAATTACATTATACAGTTACCTCATCAAGGTTATAGCTTTTCTTTTCAAGCGCCTTATCCTTCTTTGAAGGAGTATATGTAGTTACTACCTGAGAGACGGCATCACGCACGGATTTCGAATCATTTTTATCAGCAATTCCTTTAAGAATTGAAATATGCTTTTCAATAAATTTCAAATCTTTGCAAGTAGGCCTTGCAATAAATATTTTGCTATGTGCTGTTTTATTAAGACCTTCTTCATCCATAAGAAGCTCTTCATATAATTTTTCACCGGGTCTCAACCCTACAATTTCAATCTTAATATCTACATCAGGTTTAAATCCTGAAAGTCTAATAAGATTTACTGCTAAATCATAAATTCTTACAGGCTTGCCCATATCAAGCACAAAAATTTCTCCGCCATCAGCATAGCAAAATGATTGTAATATCAATGATACTGCTTCAGGGATAGTCATAAAAAATCTTGTTATATCCTTGTGTGTTAACGTGATTGGACCTCCTGCCTGAATTTGCTTCCTGAATAAAGGAATTACCGAACCGTTACTGCCCAGCACATTACCAAAGCGAACTGCAACGTATTTTGTTCTGCTTACAGTCTGCATAGCCTGAACAATCATCTCACACATACGCTTTGATGCGCCCATAATGTTAGTCGGGTTAACAGCTTTATCTGTAGATACAAGTACAAACTTTTCAACACCATATTTATCAGCGCATTTAGCTACGTTATATGTACCGATTATATTGTTTTTAACAGCTTCGCAAGGGCTATCTTCCATAAGAGGAACGTGCTTATGAGCTGCAGCGTGAAAAACCGCATAAGGACGATACTTCTCGAAAAGGCTTTCCATACGCGCCTTATCCCTGACAGATGCAACAATAGTTTCCAAATTTAAAGTGGGATAATTGTTTTTAAGCTCCATTTGTATATCATAAGCGTTATTTTCGTATATATCAACAATTACAAGTTTTGCCGGTTCTTGTGCTGCAACCTGTCTGCACAGCTCGCTTCCTATAGAACCGCCGCCACCGGTTACAAGTATTACTTTATCTTTTATATTTGACGAAATAGCCTTATTATCCAAAACTATTTCATCACGCATAAGCAAATCCTCAATCTGTATTTCTCGCATTTTTGAAACAATATCGGCATTCCCGTCAATGAATTTACAAACAGAAGGAACAAGCTTGACAGTACAACCGGTTTGGTTGCATATATTAAGGATTTCCTGTTTATCCTTTTCTTTTAAAGAAGGAATTGCCACAACAATTTCCTGAACAGCATTAAGAGTTACTATTTGAGGAATAGAATTTCTATTTCCAAGAACCTGATACCCTGAAAAGAAACACCCAATCTTGGCAACATCATCATCTATAAGACCTACAATATTGTATTTCCGGCCATTTTTGCTGTTGTCATTTGCCATCTCATCAAGGACAATTTTTGCAGCGCTACCGGCACCAACGATAAGAAGATTTTTCTTTTGCTGTGAATTTAACCTTTTATAATGATATGAAATATATACAGTCAAAGTGCGCACTGCAACACGGGATGATACTATAAAAATTATAGAAAAAATCCCTGCAAGCAAAATCATTTTCTCATCATAAGCATTAGGCATAAAGAAAAAAACCAGCATAATGATTAAAATATCCATGAGCATAGTGCGTATCACCTTGAAATAGTCACTATGGTTCGCATATGCCCAGAAAATATTATAGAGCTTAAAACACTCAAAAGATATATTATGAAATGCACAAGTGAATGCTATTGTTACAACAAAAAAGTACATTCCATCATCAAATGCCGTTTTATTAAGAAACAATGCCGCAAGAAAATATGATACAATAATAAAAACAATATCCGCAAAGACATAGATAGCTTTTTGATTTTTTTTCAAAAGCTTTTCCATTACTACACCTCATTTTTATTTAAACATATTGAGATAATACGCACGTTTTAAAGTTTTTTCAGAATTATATGCATTTTTTAAAGTGGTAATAATCTCCGTGCTTTTTTTGTCTGCTTTAAGCTGCTTTTCAAGTGAGGACAAAATGGAACTCACCTTGCCATCACACTCTTTTTCAAGTGTAAGAGCTCGTTTCAGGTAGGAAGTACCGATTTCCAGTTTTTTAGATTGTGTACGCTGCGATTTATCCAGCGAC
>JAZNZL010000030.1:0-3769 GCA_045594925.1 Clostridia bacterium | reverse complement strand
CTGACTTCACAGCTGAAGCTTATGATGTAGCTGCAAAAACTCTTTATGTTACACTTGCAGAAGATATCGCAAACGGCGAAGAGTATAAGGTTGTTTTAAACAGTAATGTTAAAACAGACTCTACATACATTGGCTTTGCTGTAGACCAGGAATATTCTTTCCTTGCACTTGGCGAAAACAGCTACACATATGGTGTGGTAACTAAGGTTGACAATGCTGCCAAAACCATCACTATCCACACTGCAAGCGGTGAGGATGTAGCTTATAACGTTTCAGGCAAGATTATTGTAAACGGCGATATATATGAAAATACTCCTATGAAGACAGTTGTTCCTTCAGGTGCATTTGTAAGATATATGGCTAATTCATCAAATGTTTTAAGAGTTGTTGATTTTGATGATGCTGCTGTAGTTTATTCAGAGGTTCACTATGACGAAGATGCCGGCGAATTCACTCTTATAGAAGAAGATATCTCCGGTCTGCCTTTGTATAGCTGCTCAGCTGAACCTTCATACGAAAGCGACTATGAAGGCACCTTTAACGAGCCTCTTCTTTCAAGAAGATATAAATACGTTGTTGAAGTGTATGATTACGGTGTAAACATTAAAAAAAGAATAGCTTTGTTTGATGAAGTTACTATTACAGATATTTCATTATCATCCGAGTTTACAGCAGATTATACTCACGATTTAACAGTATCCTTCAAAATCAAGGAAAACACAGAACTTTTGATTTATGAGCTTTATAATTCCACATCGGAGATTATTGATACAGGTTCATTAGTATATGAACAGTATAATTCCGGTGATGAAGTAAGCTCATTCACCATTACAGACCTTCCCAATGTTACCGATGAATACACATTGAAGCTTTGGGTTCAGGATACTGAGGGTGAGCTTGTAAGCCAGATTTACGATGCTAATAAAATCAGCATTACAAAGGTACTTACAGAAGCCGATAAAATTGACTTCGGTAAAGACTCTGTAATGATTGACGGCGTTGAATATATCAAGGGTACATCTGTCGCTACAGTTGATTTTGACGAAAACGGCACAATTAGTACACTTTGTGCATCAACCACTTCTTATCCTGTAGGCTCAAGATTGGTAGAAGATTTTGCTGGATATACAGGTGGTGAAGACACAGAGGGTCACGGCAACGTGTTTATAGAGCCTTATGATGGTTCTGATCTTACAAAACGTTTGCGCTTTGCTAATACCGCACTTTCTGGTGGTGTGTACGTAATCGAATACGATATTATGTATACAGCAGGAACCTCAAGCAAATCAAAGCAGATGTGGTCTCCTAAATTACTTTTGGAAAGCGGTAGCTCTAACTGGGGTCCGAGCTTGTTCTATGCAAAAGATAATACTTTCTTGTTTAAAGATCAGGTCTATGCTACCTTTGAACCGGGCATATGGAAGAATATAGCAGTAATGTTTGATACTGACAAAGATGTTTGCTCTTTCGTAGTTGACGGACAGCTTGTTCTTGCAGAACAGCCCATTGGTCACGCAATATCAGGCGTTTCAACCATCGAGGCTTTCCTCTATCCAAAAGAAGATAGTGAAGTGTACCTTGATAACATATCTATTTATCAGTATTATCCCAAATTCACCGCCACAGCAAAGGGCGTTAACGAAGGCGGCGCTCTTATAGGCGAAGCAAATTATCACAAGGGCTCTCAAATAGCACTTGTTTTCGATACTGATATTGATGCTTCAACCATACTGGGTAACGTTTCCTTGAGAAACAAATCAGGAAAAGAAATCGAAATTCTCGAAATAGCAGAAACAGATTATGATGCAGAAACAAAAGTACTTAAGTTCACTATTGACGAGGAGCTCGAGCCTAATGCAGTATACGACATTGTTTTAGCTTCCACAATAACAGATGCAGAAGGTGTTGTGATTAAAAAAGGTGTTACAACTACAAACGGCATTGGTTACTCAGAAGACTATGTTGTTGAAGTTAAAACAGCTAAACCTGAATTCTCTGTTTCATCTGTTTCAATGGGATTGTATTCTGTTAATAATCTCCCTGCAGGCAAAGACATCTCAGCAAAGCTTGTACTGAAAACAGACGGCGCTGTAGATTCAAAGCTTGTTATAGCTCTTTATGCAGACGGCAAGCTTTGCAGCATTGATGCCAAAGAAGTTACTGCAGATGATATAAAAACCACTGAAACACTTACAATCAGTGTTCCTGCTGCAGGCACATACGGCGATTCACCTAAATATCAGGTAAGTGCATTTATCCTTGGTGATAATTATGAAACACTTGATATTTTGACACTTAAATAAGTTTTTAGGATAACTAATAAAAACCTCTGGTTAATTCTTAACCGGAGGTTTTTTGTATAACCACGTAAAGTTACCTTCACTCAATATAAAAAAGCAAAGCATATAAATAAACAAAAACGGCGGAGAAAATATGTAAAAAATTACCAAAACATAACAAAAGATTTTTTTCTACATTTTTAGCTATTGATTTATGGAAAAATATGGTATATAATTCAAATATGGTAAATATTTACATTATTTTTAAAATATTGGGGAGGAAAAACTGTTTATGAAAGAAATGAAGAAAACAAAGGTGCTAATTGCTGATAATGATGTGATGTTTTGTGCAGAATTGAATCAATTTTTGAAATCATTTGAGGATATTGAGGTAGTAAAGTGCGTTACCAACGGAAAAGATGCATATAACGAAATCATAAATATAAAACCCGATGTGGTTGTAATAGGAATAGTTATGTCAAATATTGACGGTTTGGGGGTAATAAAAAAGGTAAATGAATCCGCCTTGGATGTTAAGCCATCATTTATAGTGGAAACCACAGTTAATAATGATATGCTTATGCAAAAGGCAATGGATCTTGGAGCAAGATATTATCTTATGCGGCCTTTGGATTATCCTGCGCTGATAGACCTTATCAGAGAAAATACAATGGCAAAGCGAATGGTTTCGCTAAAGTCATCCACAGGCGAATATAATACAGAGCTTAAAATAACGGAAACCATACAAAAGGTGGGCATACCTGCACATATAAAAGGTTATCATTATATAAGAACAGCTATAACAATGATGACAGAGGATATGGAGCTTGCTCATTCTGTGACTAAGGTGCTGTATCCGGCTGTTGCCAAAAGATATGACACCACTCCTCAACGAGTAGAGCGCGCCATCCGCCACGCAATAGAGGTCGCGTGGAATAGGGGCGACCCGTCAGTGCTTAATGAGATGTTTGGATATACCATAGATTCAGAAAGAGGTAAGCCGACAAACTCAGAGTTTATCGCTATGATATCAGATAAAATAAGACTTGAACACGCGCTGGCAGGAAATTTTTAAAAAAATTAAAAATTTTTCTTTACAAACCGCCCCCGCTGTGCTATACTGTTAAAGTAATATTTAGGGGTATAGCTCAGTTGGTAGAGCAGCGGTCTCCAAAACCGCGTGCCGTGAGTTCAAGTCTTACTACCCCTGCCAAACAAAACCCCGTGAAATCAATGGTTTCACGGGGTTTCTATATTCTGTTGATCTTTTGCTTTTTGCCATATTTTAATCAAAATTAGTATATTTTTTCGTTCCGTTAGTATATGCGTTAGTATATTTTTTACAACGATGATTTGGTTTCATCAATGGCTATACTACTTTCGTATAGGTTCAATGAAAACAAGGCTTCAAAGCATAGCTGAACACTTGAGAACAATGAAAAGGGTGATAATCTGGAAACAATGGAGAGTGCCGAAGAAAAGATTATGGG
>JAZNZL010000029.1:0-3037 GCA_045594925.1 Clostridia bacterium | reverse complement strand
AAAATAATTAAAAAAACACTTGCATTTGATAAAAATATGTGATAGAATAGTTTGGTAAAGCGGATGGTCCTCTGTGTAAGTCGGTGTTTAACCGTTAAAATAGCTTAGCAAGAACATCTAAGGAGAGAGGAGAAAAATAATGAACGTGATTGAAAGCATTACACAGGAACAGATCAGAACAGATCTTCCTAAGCTCTTGATTGGTGATACTGTTAAAGTACACGTTAAGATCAAAGAGGGCACAAGAGAAAGAATTCAGCTTTTTGAAGGTACAGTCATTTCCAAAAAGCACGGTGGTATTAACGAAACATTCACAGTAAGACGTGTATCTTATGGTGTAGGTGTTGAGAGAACATTCCCTGTAAATTCACCCAAGATTGCAAAAATCGAGGTTGTAAGACACGGTAAAGTTCGTAGAGCTAAGCTTTATTACCTGCGTGACAGAGTTGGTAAGGCAGCTAAAGTTAAGGAAAAACTTTAATAGTGTTTTCTTAAAGCGGGTAATTTGATTATTACCCGCTTTATGTAGTTTTAAGTAAAGTTTTCAGTAAGGAGTGAATCCGGTGGAAGAATTTAAAAACGAGCAGAATAACGAAAACATAGAAAATACTGAAGGAAAGCTTCAGACGTCAGCTGGAGAAGCAACTGAAGAAGTAACCGAAACACCGAAAGAGCCGGAGCTTATAATTACACCAAAAAGCAGTACTAGGAAAGAAATTTTTGATTGGCTGTTTTCTATTGTTGTAGCGCTTGCTATTGCACTTTTGATACGTAGGTTTCTGTTTACTCTTGTAAAGGTAGACGGTCCGTCAATGCAGCCTACACTTTATCATAATGATATGCTGTATGTTAACAGATTTATGTATACACCGGAAAACGGCGATATTATAATCTTCCGTCCGCCCAATAGCCCCAGCACACCTTATGTTAAGAGGGTTATTGCCACTGAGGGACAGACTGTTGTTATAGACCAGCAGGAGAAAAAGGTGTATGTAGACGGCGTAGAGCTTAAAGAAGATTATATTGATGAAAGGCTTGTTTCGGCAGGCACAGTTAAGTATCCGTTTACAGTTCCTGAAGACCATGTTTTTGTACTTGGTGATAACAGGAATAACAGCCGCGATAGCCGTGATGCAGCAGTAGGAGCTATACCAAGAGAGAATATAATCGGAAAGGTAATATTCAGAATGCTGCCAATATCAGAATTTGGTTCAGTGTACGAAGATTAAAATTAAAATTAGCGTGTTGAGTATTCGACACGCTAATTGAATATAAAAGTAAATTAAAATTTCCGGAGTGTAAAATGAACAGAATGATACTTCCCGATAATATAAAAAAAATACTGTCAACAATAACCGCAAATGGATATGAAGCATTTGTGGTTGGCGGTGCTGTGCGGGATTTTTTGTTGGGTGCAGAGGTAAGCGATTATGATATTACTACCGATGCACTTCCGGAGCAGATAAAGGCAATATTTCCAAAAACCATTGATACGGGGCTTAAGCACGGCACTGTAACAGTGGTTGAAGACGGGGAAGCAGTGGAGATTACCACATATCGTGTTGATGGTGTGTATGAAGACCACAGACGTCCCTCAACGGTTGAATTTTCCAAGGACCTTAAAAGTGATTTAAGCCGTAGGGATTTCACTATGAATGCGCTGGCTTGTAATGAAAACGGAGAAATAACAGATTATTTTGGCGGTATAGAAGATATAAGAGCCGGTGTTATAAAAACCGTAGGCATAGCAGATGAAAGATTTGAGGAAGACGCACTGAGAATGCTTCGCGCTATTCGTTTTGCTTGTAGCACGGGCTTTTCCATTGATGAAGAAATATTAAAATCAATTGAACGAAAGGCATCTCATATTCTTTATGTGAGCGGAGAGAGAATAAAGCAGGAGATGGATAAGGCACTTATGGGCGACCATATATTTATGCTGAAGAAATCTATGCCGCTGTTAAGGGAGATATTTCCGGAGCTTTTCAGGTGTTTTTCAACGGAACAGAATAATATCCATCATAAGTATAATGTTGGTGACCATATATTAAAAAGTGTTGATTCAGCGCCTAAGAAGCGCTCTTTGAGATGGGCGATGCTTATGCACGATATGGGTAAGCCCTTTACCCGTTCAGTTGATTGTAACGGTGACCATTTTAAGGGGCATGACGTAATGAGCCTTTCTATAGCACAGCGTATATTTGAAAAGCTTAAGTTTTCGAATGCAGAGAAACAGTGTATAAAAACTATGATAAAATATCACGATTATCGTTTTTCGGGCGATAAAACAGAGATAAAGAAAATTTTATCTGAAATAGGTGAAGAGTATTTTGAAGATTTGATGTGCGTGCAAAAGGCAGATGTGATGGCACAGAGCGATACACTTTTGGCTGAAAAGCTGGAAAAGCTTGATAAAGTTAATAAAGCCTATAGAGAGATAATTTTAAATCAAGAGCCCTACCTTATAAAACATCTTGCAATAGACGGAAATGATGTTATGGAGCAGGGTATAAGCGGCGGAGCTGTTGGCGGTGCACTAAAGAAGATGCAAAGCCTTGTAATAGAGAATCCGTCAATGAACACAAAAGAGAAACTTTTAGACATAATAAAAGCGAGGAGATAAATATGCCGATTAAGATTCCTGACAAATTGCCGGCAACAAAGGTGCTTGAAAAAGAGAATGTGTTTGTAATGACGGAGAAAAGAGCGCTAAAGCAGGATGTCCGTCCTCTCAAGATATTGATTTTAAATATTATGCCTACAAAGATAGTAACGGAAACGCAGCTTATGCGTGTGCTGTCAAACACTCCTTTGCAGGCAGAGATAGACCTGCTTAAGATGAGCACACACACTTCAAAAAACACGTCAGAGGAGCATCTGCACACATTTTATAAAGATTTTGAATCAGTAAAGAACAGTAAGTATGACGGTATGATAATAACCGGCGCACCTGTAGAAAAACTTGATTTTGAAGAAGTAAACTATTGGGATGAACTCACAGAGATAATGGAATGGAGTAAAAATAATGTTACCAGTA
>JAZNZL010000028.1:0-7764 GCA_045594925.1 Clostridia bacterium | reverse complement strand
GGTAGATGCATATACTGCCTGTGAATTTGCTGATTTGCTTGGCAGTAACCTTACAGCATTGCCATTGCATCACTCCTTTGCATTTACAGCCTGCGTAATTGCGCCGATGATACAGGGTGTTACTGTGTTTATCAATAATAGCTTAAAAGAGCTTTTTAAAGATTTTTCAATAGCAAAACCTTATCATTTTCTTGCAGTGCCTATGATGATAGAGGCAATTTATAAAAAGATCAATAAAGCTATAGATAAATCCGGAAAGCGTAAGCTTATCAATATGGTTATTAAGCTTAACAAAGTTCTGCTTAAGATAGGTATTGATATAAGACATATTTTGTTTAAACAGATACGAGAATCCTTTGGTGGAAATCTCCAGCTTCTTGTAACCGGCGGAGCAGTAGCTAACCCGGCGGTTATTCAGGGGCTTATAGATCTGGGCTTTATAGTTCTTAACGGATATGGCATCAGCGAATGTTCACCGATAGTTTCTGTAAATGCCACATATGATTGGAAAGTCGGCACAATAGGAAAAGTACTTAAAGGCTGCGAGGTAAAAATCATTGACGATGAAATCTGTGTACGCGGAGATATCGTAATGCTTGGTTACTATAAAGATGAGGAAGCCACAGCAGCAGCATTTGACGGCGAATGGTTTAAAACCGGTGACCTTGGTTACTTTGATGAAGACGGATTTTTGTATATCAATGGCAGAAAGAAGAATCTCATTATATTGAAAAACGGCAAGAACGTATCACCTGAAGAGTTGGAGGTACTTATTTCAAATATTGAGAATGTTTTAGAGGTTGTTGTGTATGGTGAAGATGATTTAATTGCTGCAGAAATCTTTGCTGAAGATAAAACGGGTATAGAAGAGGGTATAGCAAAAATCAACGAAACCCTGCCTAAATATAAAAAGATAAATCGTATTAAATTTAGAGATACAGAGTTTGAAAAAACCACTACAAAGAAAATCAAGAGATAAAATGAATATAAAAAAGCTGAATTTCAGAAAAGAAATTCAGCTTTTTATTTTTATATATCAAAATTTAAAATTAGTTACATTCAGCAACCAACGGACCTGCAAGCTCTTTAAGATAGAACAGTTTGCCGGGGAGAGTAGGCATATAAGTAGACGTGATGTTCATATCAGGACCGTAGTGCAGAGTTGTGAGGAAGCTCATACCCTGCCATCCCATGCCACGTCCGAGAGTTCCGTCGGCACCGCCGATTATGTAGTCAGCCTGTAAGAATAAACCAGGGCCAATTGTGTTAGCGCGGCAAGGAACTAAAGTTGTACGGCTTTTGAAGCTTGTGAGCGCATTCTGTTCAATAGTGAGAGGATGGAGCTTAGCACCTATGCGGTAGCAAGCGCTTTTCCATTCTTCTTCATTAGCATAGTCTTCAGCAAACTGGGGTTCCCAGAAAGCGATGTGACACATTCTGCCGATACCGAATACCAATACAAGCTTAGCGCCTTCGTCTTTAAGCTTTTTAATCTTTTCGGGGTATGTGGGCAGGTTTTCAAATGTAGCAAAATTACGCTGTGATTCAGGAATGGTATATTCGCCCAACGGATTGAAGAAAGCCTGTTTCATACTGTATTCAAATGAAGCGGGATTGTCAGACGGAAGTGTTTTGCCTTCAGAGTCTGCCCATTCGTCCATATTGAATGTATAAACGTGATCACATTTAATCTTCCAGTTTGTAAGGAAGTAAACAGCCCATTTATACATACCCATAGGACCTACGGGTAAAATCATAGCAAGCTTCTTGCCTTCTTCTTTGGCCAGTTTAATCTGCATAGCGATTTCGTGCCCCATAAATGTATCAAAATCATTGATGTTGTCACATTCTACCGGCTGAAAATCCTTGTTCCAAAAGCTTTCACGCTTTACGCCCATATCGCAGCAGGCGTCAATTTTTGCCATATCCCAGCCCTTGGGATAAAAGCCTTCTAAAAGTGAACCTTTAACTGTTGATAAAAAATCCATTTTTGTATCCTCCTAAATATTTATTTTTTAAAATTATTCTCTTTCTTTAATAAATGCTTTAATTTCCTCATAAGATTTCATTCCGGTTGTTGCACCTTGAGCCATAACACAGTGTGCACCGGTAGCATTACCGAACTTGCCACAGCTTATGAAATCTTCGCCCTTTGTGTAAGCCGAAAGAAATCCTGAACAGAAGCTGTCACCGGCACCAGTGGTGTCAATAACATCAATACCGGTATAGCAGGGGAGAATGGCGGCTTTTTCAGCTTTGCACTCTCTTAAATAACAACCTTTGCTGCCTAGCTTAATAACAACCTTTTTTGCACCCCAGTCAAAAAAGGTATCAGCCATCTGGTCAACATCATCGCATTTTGCAATTTCTTTCGCTTCATCAATGCTTGGCATAAATATATCTATGTAAGGCAAAGCATCTTTTATAAGCTCTGCCCATCGGCCGCGACTGTCCCAGCAAACATCGCAAGCAGTAGTTTTGCCAAGCTCCTTGCATTTTTTGAAAAATTCAGCAGTCTGTGCACCGTCAAAAGTATCTAAAAGATATGTGCCGGTGACAAAAACAGTTTTGCATTTTTCAATAATATCCATATCAATATCGTCAATGCAGAATTTTGCATTTGTTCCTAAGCAATGGATAAAGCTTCGTTCGCCGTCGGCAGACGAAAGAGCAACAGAGCAAGAAGTCTGACAGGAATCATCACGCTTTAATCCGCTTACGTCCACGCCGTTTTTAATAAGACATCTCTCCAGGAAATCTCCCCAGTAGTCGGTGCCGCAACGGCCTACCATAACCGGATTAAGACCTAATTTTTTTATGTTAATAGCAGCAGTCATAGCATTACCGCCGGAAAAAAGTGATATAGAGTCAACTAATCCCAAAAGTCCCTTTTCAGGAACCTTGTCTACTGGTTTTGCAATAATGTCTGCAACCATAATGCCTACACAAGCAACATCATACATAAAAAATCCTCCTTACGGAAGCAAGCGCTTCGGAACAATTTTCGGCCACGCGTAGCACTGCTTGAAAGCTTCTGCATACTGAACGCCACACTGCAGACCGCGAAATCTTGCAACAGATTTGATAAATTCAGCAAAATCAATGTGGTCGTGATCTCTCATCCATTTGAGCTGACTTACGTGACATTCAAGCATTTCAAGTTTTAAATCGATTTCATCTGAAATGTCAACATATTCCGTTGGCAGGAAGTTAACACCGGCAAGATTGTCCATATAGTAGATAGGAGTAACTGCCGCCTTTCCAGGAACTGAAGTTTTATAATTAGGTACGCTTGCTGCAAAGGAAGCCGCAAATACAAGCTTGCTTACAGCCACGTGGTCAGGCATATAGTCACTGGGGTCGTGGGTAATAATAAAATCAGGCTGAACCTGTCTTATAACGTCAACAACCTTGTCCACCTGCTCTTTCTGGCTGTCGTAAACTAATAAATCCCCGATATCACAGGTGATAACCTCGATACCTGCAAGCTTGCCGGCGTTTCTTGCTTCATCGCGACGCATAATGCGAAGCTCATCAGATGGGATAATTTCGTGACCCAGATTACCATTGGCAACGTGACATACAGTAACCTTGTCACCGCGTTTAACGCATTTTGCCAGAGTTCCGGCACACTGACATTCAATGTCGTCAGGATGACATCCTATAGCGAGAACGTTCATATAATTCTTCCTTTCTTTATTTAATAAAAAGTATCAAATATGTATTGAATTCAACTTAATTATATGATACAATTTCACAAGATGGAATATATTTTTATATATAAAATATGTCTTTTTGTAAAGTGAGAGATGTAAATGACAAAATATACCGGTCATAAAATTTCAAATATTTTATCTGTGGATGAAATAGTAACAATACACTATTTTGAATTAGGTAAAAACTTTTATTCAAAAGGTGAAAAGCATAAGTGTTGGGAGTTTGTATATGTAGATAAAGGTGAGATGGATGCACAGGCAGGAGATGAGCATTACCATCTTAAGCAAGGAGAGGCGATATTTCATAAACCGGATGAATTTCATAAACATTCGGCAAATCACCGCGTTGCGCCTAATGTGTTTATAATATCGTTTGTATGTAACTCCTCCCAGATGCAATTTTTTGAAAATAAAATATTGTATATTCCCGAAAAACTTCGTCCATTGATTTCCAGTATACTTGCCGAGAGCAGAAATACTTTTGAAATGCCATTTAATGAGGTTGAGCTTAAGCAAATGAAGTTTAAAGAAGATGGGATAATAGGCGGTCAGCAGATGATACGTACATATCTTGAACAGTTTTTGATATTGCTCTTACGTAGCGGCAAACAAAATTATGAGCCTGTGTACTCAGCTGATGAAAATCTGGAAAGCCGCATGGCGGAAAAAATTGCCGATACTATTGAAAAAAGCCTGTATGGCAATAAAATAACCGTAACAGATATTTGCACAGCACACGGATACAGTAAGGCGTATTTGTCCCGCATATTTAAAGATAATATGGGGTGCACAATGACGGAATATATGTCGAAGGTAAGGATTAACGAAGCTAAAAGACTCATCAGGGAAAAGGGAATGAATTTTACCCAGATTTCAGATGCATTGTCATTTTCAAATCCGTTGTACTTTTCCAGAGTTTTTCGCAGAGTTACTGGTATGTCACCGTCAGAATACAGAAAATCAGTAAATTTGTCTGTATAAAAGCCTTGACATTTGATTTTAATTGTGCTATCATCAAGGAAATAAAACAAGGAGTTAACGTAATGAACTTATTTTCTGCAAAATATTCATACAACTATTATTACTATTACCGCAATATGAGGTGATAGCGATTTGTGTTGTATAAAAGCAGAAAGTTCTTAATATATGTTTAGCTTTTTCGTACTGCACAGTTCGCTGTGCAGTATTTTTATTTTGTAATATTTTATTTTAAAGGAGATATGTTAAAATGATTACAGTATTGAAACCAGGAACCAGTAAAGAACAGAAAGATTCGCTTATAAGCTGGCTTGAAAGCCAAAATCTTGAAGTACACGTGTCCGAAGGTCAGGATTACACAGTGCTCGGCCTTGTAGGCAATACTTCAAATGTTGATATGGAGCTTATAGAGAGCCTTGAAATGGTCGATTCAGTTAAAAGGGTAAGTGAACCTTTTAAGCAGTGTAACAGAAAATTTCATCCGGAAGACAGCGTAATTGATGTAAGCGGGGTAAAAATAGGAGGCGGAAATTTTTGTATGATTGCCGGCCCTTGCTCAGTGGAAAATGAGCAGCAGATAATAGAAATTGCCAAGAGCGTCAAACAGTCAGGAGCTACACTTCTTCGAGGAGGGGCATTTAAACCCAGAACTTCACCCTATGATTTTCAGGGATTAAAAGCAGATGGTATAGATTTATTGCTGGAAGCAAAAAAAGAGACAGGCCTTCCCATAGTTACAGAGATTATGAACGCTAATCATCTTCCGCTGTTTGAAAATGTTGATATGATTCAGGTGGGCGCCAGAAATATGCAGAATTTTGAATTGCTCAAAGAGCTTGGAAAAACCAAAAAACCTATTTTGTTAAAACGCGGTCTTGCAAATACAATAAAAGAATTTCTTATGAGCGCAGAGTACATAATGTCAGAGGGCAATACTAACGTTGTGCTTTGTGAACGCGGTATACGCAGTTTTGAAAGCTATACAAGAAATACGCTTGATTTGTCGGCAGTGCCTCTGCTTCATAGCCTTACACATTTGCCCGTTGTGATTGACCCCAGTCACGCAACCGGTGTGGCAAAGCTTGTCGAGCCTATGTCTTTTGCTGCAGCTGCCTGCGGAGCAGACGGTTTGATGATAGAGGTACATAACGATCCAATGCACGCTCTCTGTGATGGTGCTCAATCAATTACACCGGAAGCATTTTCATCAATTGCCAAAAAAGTTAATAACATCCGTGAGGTGATTAAATAATGAATGTAGGAATAGTAGGGCTTGGTCTTATCGGAGGTTCATTTGCTAAGGCGTATAAAAGGGAAGGGCATACTGTATACGCTTATGATGTTGATAAAACAATATTAAGCTTTTCAATGCTTTCGTCAGTGGTGGACGGCGTGCTTGATGAAAATACAATTAAGGAATGTGATCTTATTCTTATTGCGGTTTTGCCTGAACAGGCGATAAAGTACTTAGAAGAGAATGCACACAAAATAAGCCCTAATGCAGTGGTTATGGATTGCTGCGGCACAAAAAAACGAGTTTGTAATAGTTGTTTTCAAATTGCTGAAAAATATGGAATAACTTTTGTTGGCGGACATCCGATGGCGGGCACCCATAAATCAGGATTTAAAAACTCCCGTGAGGATATGTTTAAAGATGCACCAATGGTGATTGTACCACCAGTGTTTGATAATGCTGCACTTTTGGAGCGAGTAGAAAATCTTCTTTCGCCGGCAGGCTTTGGTGCGTTTTCAGTTACCACAGCAGAAGAACACGATAAGGTTATTTCTTTCACATCACAAATGCCTCATATCATATCCAATGCATTTATTAAATCACCTACAGCGTTGAATCATAAAGGCTTTTCAGCGGGTAGTTATAAGGATTTAACGAGGGTTGCCTGGCTGAATCCGGAAATGTGGTCAAATCTGTTTATGGATAATTCGGATAATATTTTATATGAATTGGATTTTTTGATAGAGGAGCTTGGCAGATATAAAAATGCTATTTTAAATAATGATAGAAACACACTTGAAAACTTGCTTGATGAAGGAAAAGAACGTAAAGAAACCATAGATGGATAAAATCCGAAAAATTGTCATATAGTGAAATTGTATTTAATCCTAAAAATGGGTGGTGCAAGATTCACGTGGCTAAATTCTCAATTGCTTTTGGCAATGTAATGAAAACCGTTCTTATTGTGTTTTTCTCTTTATTTGCATTGGGAATAATCTACAATATGCAGTTTGCTACATTTGGTAATTCGGAAATTGTGTATTTGCTCATAATTGCTTTAAGCCTGTTACTTTTATATTATTTTGGCAAATCACGTTGGAAGAGGACAAGGGTAGTGTTTGCTGTTTGTGTTGGTGCTTTAATTAGGCTGTTGTGGCTTACCAATGCGTATACACAGCCTGTATCTGATTATTATACTATGTATTCTGCGGCAGATAGCATTATATGCGGCGATTTCAGCGGATTCGGTGGACTCAACTATTTTGCAAGATTTCCCCATCTTGCCGTGATGACGATATATATGTCAGCGATGAAGCTTGTTTTTTCGCAATATGCCCTGATTGCTATGAAGTGCATAAATGTGGTTCTCGGGTCTTTGACGGTCTATTTGATTTATGCGCTATCCAGAAAGATTTTCGGAAAGACAAATGAAAGTGCAGCATATATTGCAGCGTCTTTAGCTGCAGTATTTCCGCCGTTTGTAACTTATACGGGGATTTTGTGCACAGAGAATATAGCTATACCTTTGTTTATATCGAGTATGATTTCGTTTTTTAGCTTTTTAGAAAATAAAAAAGCTAAATACCTGTATATAAGCGGAATAATGCTGGCAATTGGAAATTTGTTCAGGATGGTTGCACTGGTTGTACTTGTAGCCTATGTGATGTACATGATTATCTTTACTAAAGACCGTCTCTCTCATAAAATATGGAATGCATTAAGAGTGAGCTTTTCATATGCAGCATTAACTGTTGCTGTAAGCACACTGCTGATTCTTTTTGGTGTAACGAAAACTCACTTGTGGAACGGGTGTGAGCCAAAATCTGCAAATGTACT
>JAZNZL010000027.1:0-3718 GCA_045594925.1 Clostridia bacterium | reverse complement strand
CCGTAACGGTCAAGCTGGTCACGGAAAAGATTTGTTACTACCACCTTATCTGCCCTTAAATGCTTTACTGCGTGACGAAGTGATGCCTCGTCACATTCTATGGATGCGTAATCAGCATCAAGGTTTCCGAAAAGGGTGGCTTTTTCTATAAATGCAACGGTAACACCGGCAAGCATATTCGCGCCTACCTTATTGCACACAACCTTTTTCCCGTTACTCTCTAAAAGCGAGCAGAGCAAATTGTTTGTGGTGGTTTTGCCGTTTGTACCGCATACGAATATAATATCGCCTTTAACCATTTTGCCCAGATGACGCAATATGTCCGGATATATTTTCATAGCTATAACACCGGGAGTGTATGAGCCTTTTTTGCCCATAAGCTGTCCGGCTTTTATAAGCGCTTTGCATACTGCAACGGCAAGAATAATTCTGATTCTTCTCATAAACTTATATCCTTATTCTTTGCTGTGTGTGTAAACATTTTAGGGAAGGATTTTGAAACGGGAATAACTACAGCCATAGCTATAGCATAATCAACAAGGTGATGTGCCGCTGTTCCAAGACCCAGAAGCGCCTGTACTGCGCCCATAGCCTGTCCCTTTAAAATATCTGCTGACACAAACAAAGCATCTATCACCCACACTGTTGCCATATCTGAAAGTGAGTGCAGTACAAGTGTAACCAGCAAAGTCCAGAAAGGATTGCTGTGCTTTTGTATCATAACTGCGCCTGCAACTGCAAATATTACGTGCATAGCTGCTCTTGCCGCAACAACAGGACCTAATGTAACCAGAAAGCCAAGCCCTGAACCGATTGATGTTATAAGCGCCGCCATAGGCGATATAAACATTGCAATTATAAGCGGTGTATGTGCCGCTAAAGTCGCAGAAAATGGCGGAAGTACTACTTTAACGGGCATTATCATAGGTATTATCACCGAAAGTGCCGTTAAAAGTGCTGTGATTGTGAGTTTCTTTGTTTTCATTTGTTTGTCCTCCTAAAAGCTATTTGATTTATCACATAAGAGGCGCAAAAAGCTGTATAAGACGTTGCACAGCACGTACGCCCAAGGGCTGCTTTTTGCACTCTTCAAGTGTTACTTTATGGGATTTTGAGATGGTGTCCTCCAAATCTGCCTTTATATCCCTTAATGCCTTACAGCCACACATCCACACGCCGCACTCATACTGCATATACATACTGCGGTAATCCACATTTGATGTGCCTACCGTGGCTATCTGGTCATCGCAAAGAAATGTTTTCGCGTGAATAAATCCGGGTGTGTATTCATACACCTTTATACCCGCCTTTATAAGACGCTCATAATACGCGGTTGTGGTTATATACACAAAACGCTTATCCCATATATGGGGTGTTACAACACGCACATCCACACCGCTTTTTGCCGCAAGCTCCAAAGCCGTTATAAACTCATCGCCTATTATAAAATATGGTGTAGTAATGTAAATGTACTTTTTAGCTTTACTTATGATGTTCATATACACCGACTGACTCACATATTCATCATCCCAAGGGTTATCACAATAGGGTATTATAAATCCGTCGTCTGCTATTCGGGGCAATTTGTCCGACAAATAATCCCGATTGTCAGCGGTGCCATAGGAGCTGTTCCACATTTTCAAAAACATATCGGTAAAGCTTTTCACAGCCTCACCAATAACCATAACCCCGTTATCCTTCCAGTGTCCGCAACGGCTCCGGTGGTTTATATATTCGTCACCTATATTTATTCCGCCTGTAAAGGCGTATTGGCCGTCTATTACACATATCTTACGATGGTCACGGTTATTCTGTATTGCCGAAACAGTGGGGCGGAATTTATTGAATTCAACTGCCTTTATACCCTTGCGCTCCAGCTTATTATAATACTTATCAGGCAGTAAAAGCAGCGAACCCATAGAATCGTACATAACACGCACATCTACGCCATTGGCGGCTTTTTCTTCAAGTATTTCAAGTATTTCATCCCACATCTTACCTGATGCTATTATGAAATACTCCATAAATATATATCTTTCCGCTTGGCTTAACCGTATTTTAAGCTCCTCAAAAAACTCCTCGCCTATCGGAAAATACTTAACTCCCGATGCATTATACACCGGAAAACCTGCAGTGTTTACAAGATACGCTGCCTCTATTGCGGCATCCTCATTACACTCGGCAAGCATCCTCACAGCTTCCTCGCTCTGCTTAAGAGGCGGCGTGCTCCTGTTTGCCGTGGCGATACGCTCACGGAAGGATTTGTTTGAGGACTGCAGCCTCACTATAAGATAAAAAAGTCCGCCGAACACCGGAAAGGTCAGTATGGCAATACACCAGCCAAGCTTAAAGGACGGGTTTTCGTCTCTGCTTATAAGATGTATTACCACAAGTATTGAAACGATTGTAAGTGATGCCGTTATATACTGGGAATATCTTGAAAGCCGCATAAGCGCAAAAGCAAAATATGCAATCTGCACACAGATCAGCACTATTACTATGCTTGTCCTGCCAAACAGCAGTTTTATCAGCTTACGCAACATTTTTATCACACCTTCTTACTTGGCTTCGTACCAGCTTTTGCCGATATTTGCCTCTGCCACCATAGGTACAGCTAAAGAAACCGCTTGCTCCATACATTCTGTTAAAAGCTTTCTGGCTTGTTCTGCCTCGCTTTTGTGTGCTTCAATGATAAGCTCATCGTGTACCTGAAGTATTAGCTTTGATTTTTTTAGAGTTTTAAGTGAATTATAAACATTCACCATTGCAATTTTTATGATATCCGCAGCACTGCCCTGAATGGGCGTATTCATTGCCATTCTCTCACCCGATGCACGCAGAGCAAAGTTAGACGAGCTTATTTCGGGAATATACCGTCTGCGATGAAATACAGTTTCAACAAAGCCCTGCTCTTTGGCATCGGACACACATTTGTCCATAAATTTTTTCACGTTGGGGTGTTTTATAAAGTAATTCTCAATATAATCCTTAGCCTCTGCTACCGATATATGCAAATCCCCCGCAAGAGAAAAGCTGCCCATTCCGTAAACTATACCAAAATTTACTGCCTTTGCACGGGAGCGGAGCATAGGTGTTATCTCCTGATCACCAAACAGCGCCTTCGCTGTGGCTGTGTGAATATCCTCGCCGTCTCTGAACGCCTTTATCATAGCTTCGTCATTTGCCATTGACGCAAGCACACGCAGCTCTATCTGCGAATAGTCCGCATCTATAAGCACATAATCCTCTTTCGCCACAAACATCTTACGCAGCTCTCTGCCAAGCTCCATACGCACCGGAATATTCTGAAGATTAGGCTCTGTGGAGCTTATTCTGCCGGTTACGGTTACGGTTTGTTTGAAGTTTGAATGTATTCTGCCGTCGTTAGGATCGATAAGCGATGCAAGCCCGTCGGCATAGGTGGATTTAAGCTTACTTATCTGTCTGTATTCAAGAATTTTTTCTATAATATCGTGTTTGCCGGTGAGCTTTTCAAGCACCTCAGCATTGGTGGAGTAGCCGGTTTTGGTTTTTTTAACAGCCTTTAGTCCGAGCTTTTCAAAAAGTATTACGCCAAGCTGTTTTGGTGAGGAAATATTAAACTCTTCACCTGCAAGCTCATATATTTGAGTCTCAAGCTCATCTATACGCTGTTTAAGCATTATGCCGTATTCAAGTCGGAGGCCAAGCGGTCTTAGGAAGACAAATGTATGAAACA
>JAZNZL010000026.1:0-5460 GCA_045594925.1 Clostridia bacterium | reverse complement strand
GGTGTTTCAACTGCCGAGGGTGTAGAGGTGCTGTATTTTGATAAGGAAACAGACGGAGATTTTGGTATTTCTTCCAAGGCTTATGCTGATAAAATTTTAGAAGAAATAGTAGATTCTGTTGACACTGTTGACAGAGGCTTAAAGGAACGTCCGGGACTTGCAGTGCTTAAGTGGACAAATATGCCGGCGGCACTTGTGGAGTTGGGATTTGTTACAAACGCAAACGACCAGGAGCGACTGTTGAATAAATCCTGGCAGAACAGCGTAGCCGAGGCGATTGCAGAGGGTATAGTGCGTTCCCTTGAAACAATGGCAAAATAAAGCTTAAAACGGGAGGGCCACAACCAGATAAGGAAGTATTGTCCTAAAAACCGTCTTTTTGATGAATTTCTGCGTTGAAAAGCACCCATATCCGTCAGGATTATGTGCATTTTTCGCCTTGAACTCCGTTCAAAAATTTCGCTTTTAGGATGCAAAGCAGTTTTGAATATCAGATTTTTATATTTAGACAAAGAACAAAAAGTCCGTAATACTGGCGTATTTCGGACTTTTTTGATGCGGTATAAATTAAAAATATGGCTTCAAAACCAATGCTTTCTTATCTGGCTGTGACCCTTGTCTTCCCGTTTTTTCGTAAAATGTTGTTTACTTATCAGTGAATATGTGGTAAAATAAACACAATAAAAATTTAAAAGGAGTAGTTGAAATGGCTGAAGAATATAAATATTTTACCTATCAGGGACATCCTCTTATATGCAGAGGAAACACTATGATTTATGGTAATATAGCAGACCCCTACTATGTGCAGCTTACGGCACTTGATATGAAAAAAGTTGAAGGCAGCGAGGTGGCGGGTAACATACAGATTGCGCTTATGCAGGGTATGCGTGTGCTTAAAACTGCTGAGCGTGAGGGTATGTATAATGCTATGGATATAGCAGAGTTCTGGCTTAAGGACGCTATGGAGGAATGAGGTTTTAACGGTGAACAGAGCAGATAATCTTTCTATGCTGATGGATTTTTATGAAATCACAATGGCGAACGGCTATTTTGAGCACGGCTTTAAGGATACGGTTGTTTGCTATGATATGTTTTTCAGGAAAGTTCCGGATAATGGCGGTTTTGCCATTATGGCAGGAGTTGAGCAGCTTATAGATTATATAAAGCAGCTTAAGTTTGAGGATGACGATATAGAGTACTTCCGTAGTAAAAATCTTTTTTCTGAGGAGTTTTTAAAATTCTTAAAAGACTTTAAGTTCTCCTGTGATGTGTGGGCGGTAGAGGAAGGCGTGCCGATATTTCCCAATGAGCCAATAGTTAAGGTAATAGGACCTGCTATGGAAGCGCAGTTTGTGGAAACAATGATATTGCTCACCATAAACCATCAGAGCCTTATCGCCACAAAAGCAAACAGAATAGTGCGTGCTTCTTCCGGCAGACCGGTAATGGAGTTTGGCTCCAGAAGGGCACAGGGTGTAACAGGCGCCATAAACGGAGCGAGAGCTGCCTATATCGGCGGATGCGTGGGCACGGCTTGTACCATTGCGGATAAGATATATTCAATTCCCGCACTTGGTACAATGGCGCATAGCTGGATACAGATGTTTGACAGCGAGTATGAAGCCTTCAAGGCTTATGCCAGAACCTATCCTGATAATTGTGTGTTGCTTATAGATACTTATAATGTTTTGAAATCCGGCTTGCCTAATGCTATCAGGGTTTTTAAAGAGGAGATAATAGCAAAAGGTCACAGACCGGCAGGTGTGCGCGTGGATTCGGGCGATATCACATATCTGACCAAGAAAATCCGTGCCGAGCTTGATAAAAACGGTATGGAGGATTGCAAAATCACCGCAACCAATTCACTGGATGAATATATAATCCGAGATTTGCTTCTGCAGGGCGCACCGATAGATACATTCGGTGTGGGCGAGCGTCTTATCACCTCAAGCTCCGAGCCGGTGTTCGGCGGAGTGTATAAGCTTGCCTCTGTTTATAAAAACGGCAGGGAAATCCCCCGTATAAAGATATCTGAAAATATTGCAAAAATCACCACACCCTGTAATAAGAAGATATGCAGACTTTATGAAAATGCCACCGGAAAAGCCATCTGCGATGTTCTGGTTCTGGCGGATGAGCCGGCGCCCGACGGACAGCCTTATGAGATTTTTGTCCCTGAACACACCTGGAAGCGTAAAACGGTTGAAGATTATTACGTAAAAGAGCTTCTTGTGCCCATATTTGAAAAAGGCGAATGTGTGTACGAATCCCCCAGCGTAGAGGAAATACGCAGCTTCTGTGCGCAGCAGATAAGCACTCTGTGGGACGAGGTAACCAGATTTGAAAACCCCCACGAATACTATGTGGACCTTTCGCCGTCGCTGTGGCAGATAAAGCAGGAGCTTTTGAGCAGTAAGCAGATGCGCTAATGTTTGAATAATGAAGAATCCTTTGTCATATATATTGACAGAGGATTTTTTGTTAAGGAGGCTATTTCGTGGAAGATAAAAAAACCGTACGTACAGTAAAAACAGATGTAGTCCATAATATTATTATGGAAAGCCGAAAACGTGTCAGTGTTTCGGGTGTCAGCGATGTGGAAAGCTTTAATGAGGATGAGGTTGTTTTACATACCCAGATGGGAGCACTTGTAATTAAAGGTGACGGCTTGCATATAAATAAGCTTAATACAGAGATTGGTGAGGTTTCGGTAGAGGGTACGGTAAACAGTATGGAGTACGCCGAAAGTAAAACCGGAAAAGGCGCAGGACTTATAAGCAGAATGTTCAGGTAGGTGTATAAATATGTTTTTGTCAAGCCGGCACGAGCTGTATGTGCTTTGCGGTACTTTTCTGGGCGGTATGGCAGTGGGATATGTATTCGACTTTTTCCGTATAATGCGTAAAAACTTCAAATCCGCTGAAAAGCACGTATGGCTTCAGGATATCCTTATGTGGGCACTTGTGCTTATGGTGGTATACACAACGTTATTCATAACCAACAGTGCCAGCGTGCGTTGGTACGAGTTTATGGGCTTCGGCGCAGGGATAGCGGTTTATATTGCAGGCTTAAGCCGGTTTATAACCAAAATTTCCACTGCGTTTATAACAGCTATGAAAAAAACAGTCGCTTTCCTTGTTAAAATTCTGATGTTCCCGATAAAGCTGCTGTTAAAGATTTTTTCGCCTGTGGTAAAGGTGTTGGGAAAGTTAATTAAAAAATTTAAAAGAAGTATGCATAGAAAAATCACAAAATTTCACATATTTTTCAAAAAAATTTAGCTTTACAATTGAAAAAAAGTGTTATATAATACAGATGGATAAATATGACGGAGGAGTGATTGAGCAGTGAACGAAAGCAAAAAGCGTAAACTTTCATTAAAAAAGCTAATCGTATTTGTTGCTTTGTGTTTTGCAGCGGTAGTATTCATAAATCAGTTCAGCCGGATAAGTTATTATAATGCACAGATAAAAGAGCTTGAGGGTAAAATAGACGAGCAGAAACAAAGAGAAAGCGAGCTTTCTGACAGACGTGATGTTTACACCTCAAAAGAGTATGTTGAAAAAATAGCCAGGGAAAAGCTGGGTCTTTTGCGTGCTAATGAAAAAGTTTATATAGATTATAATCAGCAATAATTTATGTAGACATATTCCTTGGGGGGAAAAGGTTTTTTATGGAATGGAAAGTGGGCGACGTAGTAGAAGGTAAGATTACAGGGATCTCAAAATTCGGAGCATTCGTAGAGTTTGCGCCGGGCAAGGTTGGTCTTGTGCATATATCTGAGATTTCCACCGGATATGTATCGGATATAAATGAGATACATAAAGTAGGCGATGCTGTAACAGTAAAGATAATATCAGAGGAAAAGGGTAAAATATCCCTGTCCATAAAGCAGACTATGTCAGGCGCTGAATCCAGTCCAAAAAAAGAATTTAAAGAAAAGAAAAAGAGCGCACCAAAGGCAAAATATCAGTCACCTGGCAGACCTGGAGATGCAGTGTGGGAGAAAGCTCCTGCAGATAGCGGGTTGTCCTTTGAGGATAAGCTGAGCCTGTTTAAGCAGGCAAGCGATGAAAAGCTCGGTGATTTGAAAAAGAAGAATAATATGGATGGAAAGCGCCGTAGCAGAAGAGGCTCTGCACCGTTAATATAAATTAAGTATAAAGTAGTGCAAAACTGCATAAAATAAAACAGAAGAAAATAAGCTTTGCGGGAAAAATAAAAAAAGTGATTGACAACCGCCATGAATTGTGATAATATATATTGAGCAAGCCGGAGTGGCGGAACTGGCAGACGCACAGGACTTAAAATCCTGCGAAGCTAACCCTTCGTACCGGTTCGATTCCGGTCTCCGGCATCTGCTTTTTTAAATAAGTCGTCGGAAGCTTGCAAAAAATCAAATATATCGCGGGATGGAGCAGTCTGGTAGCTCGTCGGGCTCATAACCCGAAGGTTGTTGGTTCAAATCCGGCTCCCGCAATCCTTTTAAAATCCCACAGCCATGCGGTTTGTGGGGTTTTTGTTACTTTGTTAAAAGATGATAAAACGGTCCTTTGACCACAATTTTGACCACAATGGGAGTGTGAATATAATGACTATTGAAGAAAAAGATTTAAAAAAATTATGGTTGTATTTCAGTTCTTTATGTTTGGACTTAGAACACACAACTCAATTTGTTAATCATAGAGAATTTGAGTATGAAGAAGACGGCAATATTAAAACAACTAACAATAAAAAGACATATTCCAATTCTTTTTTAAAGATTTTACTATCAGCTTGTTCTGAATTTGAAGTGGTGTCAAAATTACTTTGCAATCGAATAGATAACACTTTTGATATAAATGATAGAAGCAAAAATATATATCATATCAGCAAAATAATATTAGACAAGTTTCCACTCATAGTTAACTGTGAAATAGCGACAGATTTTGATGTATTTTGTCCACTTAAAAACTGGTCGTTAAACGAAGATAATAAGGTTGTTGGATTACCTTGGTGGGATGATTATAATTCTTTAAAACATAGCAGATTTGAAAACCTTCATAAAGCCAACCTGGAAAATTCCATTGGGGCTTTAGCATCTTTGTATGTAATTCAATTATATTTACAAATGAATGTTATTGGAGATTTATCGATTGCTAGTTCAAATGGTCATTATTTTATATCTAATTATACTTGGCAGAATTTTAAATCAGCTCCTGGTGATACTTTACCAGATTTTAAAACCGCTCCATAATTGGAGCGGTATTTTCGTATATAGACCTAAATTCAATTTTACCAGCCATCTTCTGACTCTTGATGCTTTGTAAAGTCGCTTTCTCTAATACGTGGAATATTTTCAGGTGGTATATTGCTCATAACTTTTTTTGTCCACGCACTATAATTTTTTATATTTTTTGAATTTGATTTAGCTTTTTCTAATACATACTCAATGTGATACGAATTTAAGCTATTAAAAAT
>JAZNZL010000025.1:0-2020 GCA_045594925.1 Clostridia bacterium | reverse complement strand
GCCCTCAATGATTATATCAACACCCAGTTCTGTCATAGTGTCTACAATCCCGTCGCCAACAGCCACGGAGATAAAACCGTATTTTTTCGGTGGCTCAGGCTCTTTTTCGGACTCAGTTTTGACCTCTGCCTCTGTAACAATTCTGTTTTCGTGCTGAAGTTTCATATTGTCAATCTTGATTTTTGAAAGCTCACCAAGCTTTAAAGCTTCGCCTAAAACTATGTTTGGCTCGTTGGTGTGGATGTGCGTTTTAATTATATCGTCATCCTCAATAACCACCATAGAGTCGCCGTATCTTTCAATTTTGGTTTTGTATTTGAAAACATCTGCCTTTTCAGTTGATTTATGAATTAAAAATTCTGTGCAGTAGCGGAATGTAATCTCTGCATCTGTTGCAAATTCAGCTTTTGCTGCAGCAGGAGCTTCTTCAGCAGAGGTTTTTTCGATAATAACACCAGATTCCAGAAAAGACAGTGCACCCTCCCAGAAGCACATAAGCCCCTTACCGCCGGCGTCCACAACGCCCGCTTGCTTAAGCTGTGGGAGCATATCGGGAGTTTTGCTTAAGGTTTCATTTCCGGCATCAACACATATTTTAAGTAAAGCCAATATGTCCTCTGCTTCGTCAGCGCTTTTCAAAGCCGCTTCAGAGATGCCTCTTGCAACAGTGAGAATAGTACCCTCAGTAGGCTTCATAACCGCGCTGTATGCAGAATCCGTAGCAGCCTTTAAAGCCTGAGCAAATTCAGCCTTGCCGCATGTTTCCAATGCAGAAAATCTTTTTGCAATACCGCGCATAAGCTGACTAGTTATAACACCCGAATTACCTCTTGCACCACGTAGAGCTGCTGAAGATAAAGCCTTAGAAACAGCGTCAATACCATTATCCCGTGATTCAGCCACGTCTTTAATGCAGGACTGCATAGTAAGGGACATATTAGTACCGGTATCCCCGTCAGGAACAGGAAATACGTTTAAATCGTCAATTTCGGTTTTTCTGTTTGTAAGGTTGTTGCTGCCGGAGACAATCATATCGGCGAACAACTGACCTGTCAATATTTCAATCACTGTGTTCACCTTTTATTCCCGTACTCTTGCCCCGTCGACAAAAACATTAACCTGGTCAATTTCCAGACCGGTCATATAGCCCAGGTGGTATTTAACGTTACTGATGATGCTGTCGCTGGTTGTCTGAATGTTAACACCGTATTCAACTATAATGTGTATATCCACACTAATTTTTTTGTCAGGAGAAACGAAAACGTTAACTCCTTTTGAAATTTTATCTTTTACCAATAAAGAAGCAATGCCTTTGGATTTAGAGCTGTGAGCCATACCTACCACACCGTAGCAACCGGTAGTGATAACGCCGCAGATTTGAGCAATAACTTCGTTGTCAATAGAAACACTGCCCTTTAAAAATTCTACGCTTGCATTTGCCATAAAATAAGACACCTCCGTCAGATTTGTAATAATTGCGCGCTGCCTATGTGGGCTTCGCGCGGGTGACATGTAGAAAAAATAATCTGGTTATGTTTTGCGTAATTGCTGATAAAATCAGCCGCCTTGGAAAATCTTTCATCATCATAGGTAATGAAAGCATCATCGATAAAAAGGGGTAAATTCCCTGATATCAATTCTATTATACCTAATCTTAATGAAAAATACAACTGTTGAATTGTTCCCGAGCTAAAATAATTTGAATTTTTGTATTCGCTGTCTTTTTTGATTTGTATTTCAAAATGGTCATTTACTATGATTTCGCCGTATTTTCCACCGGTTAAGCCGTTGAATATTTCGGCAGTTGCCTTTGCAAGCTTCGGTGCAAAATTTTCTTTAAGCTCTTCGTAGGATTCATTTAAAATATCCATAGCCAGCATAAGAATACGTAAATCTTCCTCTGCCTCTGCCTTTTTTGATTTTAAATCTGCAATTCTGGAATTGGCTTCAGCTGAAAGATATGAACTGTTTTCTAAAGTATCGGTTTGGCTTTTCAGCTTTGCTTTTTCAGAGGTAAGAT
>JAZNZL010000024.1:0-1730 GCA_045594925.1 Clostridia bacterium | reverse complement strand
CCGACTTAGACCTGCTTCTTTTGCATTTTTGGCATAGTGAACGATTGTTTCGTTGATGCCTGCGTTAATCAGCAGTTCTTTCTGCATTCTTTCTTCGCTTGTGGATGTGAGCTGTGTAACAGCAATAAGAATGGGTCTTGTACCATCAGGACGGGTAAGACCTTCTAAAGCTGCTTTCATCATATCAACTGTACCAGCGGCGTGAAGGTTTGTCATATCAACATCAAGTCTTGACAAAACAGCCATTGACTTTTTTACAGTATTAGGTATATCGTGCAATTTCAAATCAAGAAAAATCTTATGACCGCGTGCTTTAATTTCACGTACAATATCAGGACCCTCTGCGTAAAAAAGCTCCATACCGATTTTTACAAATGGCTTTTCTTCAGTAAATAAATCTAAAAAACTCATTACTTCTGCTTTGCTTGAAAAATCACAAGCAACAATTACATCTTTACCCATCAATGAGCACCTCCGATTATATCTGTTAGTTTTTCAATTCCATATTTTTTCATTACTTGTGGAAGATTTTCGATAATCTCCCTGCAAGCAAATGGATTTACAAGATTTGCAGCACCAACCTGAACAGCGGTTGCACCAGCAAGCATCATTTCAATTACATCTTCTGCGGTAGAAACTCCTCCCATACCTATTACAGGTATTTTCACAGCCTCATAAACCTGATATACCATACGAAGTGCTACCGGAAAAATTGCCGGTCCCGAAAATCCACCCATTTTATTAGCCACAACACATCTTTTTGATTTTAAATCTATTCTCATTCCCAAAAGAGTATTTATCAGGCTGATACCATCTGCGCCCGCTTTCTCACAAGCCTTTGCTACAGACACAATATCAGTAACATTCGGAGAAAGCTTTATGTATATGGGTTTTGTAGTAACTGATTTAACTGCTTTTGTTACTTCAGCAGCAGCTTCTGGAGATGTGCCAAAGCTCATTCCTCCACCGTGAACATTAGGGCAAGATACATTTACTTCAATCCACCCAACCTGCTCCTGACTGTCAATCTTTTCGCAAGTGTAAACATACTCATCAACCGAAAAACCACTTACATTTGCCATTACAGGCTTATGAAAATATTCTTTGAGTTCTTTTAATTCTTTGGAAATTACGTGCTCTACACCCGGATTTTGCAATCCTACGGAGTTTATCATTCCTGATGTGCATTCCGCAATACGCGGTGTAGGATTTCCAAAGCGTGCATCTTTAGTTGTACCTTTAAACGAAAAGGTACCCAGGCAATTGATATCATAAAGCTCAGCAAATTCTTTACCAAAGCCAAACGTACCACTGGCAGGAATAACCGGATTATCAAGAGTTATTCCACTCAAAATCACTCTTGTATCTACCATACTATTTCCTCCCTTTCAAGCACAGGTCCGTCTTTGCATATACGTTTGTTTCCGTATTTCGTCTTACACGAGCAGCCCATACAAGCACCAAAGCCGCAGTCCATACGTTTCTCAAAGCTGAACTGTCCAGAGGTTACGGCAGTGGCTTCAACAGCTTTAAACATTGGCATTGGGCCGCAGGTATAAAAATATGTGTAGTTAAGATCTTTTGTTACATCGGTAACAAATCCTTTTGCGCCATAGCTACCGTCGGCTGTTGCTGTATAAACCTCTGCACCGGTGGATTTGAATTCTTTTTCATAGTAAACGTCACATTCACTATTGAAGCCGGACACCACAATAGGTTTTTTACCCTCT
>JAZNZL010000023.1:0-4001 GCA_045594925.1 Clostridia bacterium | reverse complement strand
AGCAAAGCTTGTTTTACCCATACCGGGACGAGCCGCTATAAGTATAAGGTCAGAAGGCTGAAGTCCCGAAAGACGTTTATCAAGCTCGGTAAAGCCTGTGGGAACGCCGGTTATTTTATTTTTATTTTTAATAAGTTCTTCAATTCTTTCCAGATTGGATTTTAAAACATCCTTAATAGGCACCATATCCTGAGTGGTACGCGCCTGAAGAACGTCAAACATTTTAGCTTCTGCGCTGTTTAAAACCATACCGGCTTCCTGGTCGCCGCCGTAAGCAATATCGTTTATTTCGGTAGCCGCTTTTATGAGCCTGCGCAGAATTGATTTGTCCTTTATGATTTTAATATAGTGATTAAGGTTTGCAGTGGTTGAAACCATAAGACTTATACGTGTAAGGTATTCCACGCCGCCCACACCGTCAAAGCTGTTGCCAAGCTCTGCTTTTAAGGTGATCAGGTCAACGGGCTTTGCGCTGTTGCTCAAATCCACCACAGCATTGAAAATTTTCTTGTGTGGTTCAAGATAAAAATCCTCTGTGCGCAAAGCTTCCAGAATATCTGAGATACACTCGTTATCGAAAAGCACTGCCCCCAGAATATACTGTTCCGCTTCAACGTTACAGGGCATACTTCTTACAAGATTTTCAGCCATTTGTTACACAGTCCTTTCTTTTGCCAAGCAATTTTACTGTGCTGTAATGAGCACCTTGATTTTACCCACAATCTGTGGATATAATTTTGCATCTACAGTTACTTCGCCTGTTGCTTTGATATCAGCTGCAAGCACGATTTTGCGTTTGTCAATTTCGATTTTGTGCTGAGCTTTAAGTGCATCTGCGATATCCTTTGTGGTTACAGAGCCGAAAAGCTTACCGTTTTCTCCAGCCTTAGCGCAGATTTTAACTGTTACGCCCTCAAGCTGTTTTTTGATTTCCTCCGCCGCTTTTATTTCCTGCTCTTTTTTGTAAGCCTCCGATGCTTTCTGTCCCTTTAAGTTGTTAAGGTTTGCAGCAGTAGCTTCCACAGCAAGACCTCTTGGCAAAAGGAAATTGCGTGCGTATCCGTCTGCTATGTTTTTTTCTTCGCCTTTTTTGCCCTGTCCTTTGACATCCTGAATAAAAATAACTTTCATTTATATCACAATCCTTTCAAATAACATTATAAACTGTTTCGGTATTCGTTAATAGCCGCTGTAAGCTCTTCGTAAACCTCTTCCTTGGTCTTGTCCTTAATCTGCGCTCCCGCTATTGATATATGACCCCCGCCGCCGAGCTTTTCAAGTATAACCTGTACGTTTACATCTCCGAATGAACGTCCGCTTATGCTGATATAGTCGCCCATATCGCATATAACAAATGCGGACTTGACACCGGTTATATTAAGAAGCTCATCTGCCGCCTGAGCTACGATTGTAAGCATATCGTCGTCGTTTTTATCGCAAATAGAAATCATAAACGCCCCTTCGTACATAGATGCGTTTTCCATAATTGCCATTTTCTTTATTACTTTATCGTAATCAAGGCTGAAAAGCTTTTTGATTTCGGTGGTGTTTACGCCGGCACGCCTTAAGTATGATACAGCCTCAAATGTTCTCACACCTGTTTTGAATGTGAAGTTTTTGGTATCCATATAGATACCGGCATATAGCGCCTGAGCTTCTGCGTTTGTAAGGTTAGGACTGCTGTCCATATACTGAATGATTTCCGTAACCAGCTCGCTGGCAGAGGATGCATACGGCTCGTGATAGGTGATGGTTGAATTGTCAATAAAATCGGCACTTCTTCTGTGATGGTCTATAAGAACTATTTTTTCTGATATGCGCAGTAAAGCTTCCTCTTCAACCAGAGAAATCTTGTGAGTATCAACTACGAAAACAAGAGTGTTTTTGTTTACCATTTCATTTGCAACAAATTTTTTGATGAAGACGTTCTGGTAATCTGGACCGAGCTTGTCAAGCATACGTGCAACAGTTTCGTTGTATGTTTCCAGCAGAATTTTAGCTTCCTTGCCGCAGTTCAAGATAGAACGGTATAAGCCCAAAGCAGCACCTAAAACGTCTATGTCGGCGTTTTTGTGTCCCATTATTATTATAGAATCAGAGTTTGATATAAGCTCTCTTATGGCAAGAGCCACAACTCTGGCTTTTACTCTGGTGCGTTTTTCTATCTCCTGACTCTTTCCGCCGTGATAGTAATACTGAGATTCGTCTTTTATAACGGCCTGGTCACCGCCGCGGCCCAACGCCATATCAATAGCTGAAAAACTGTAGGATTCGTTCTTGGCGAGGGTGTCGCCGTCAATGCCCACACCTATACTGAGCGTGGGTGCCATTTTATTTCCTGCGGAGATTTCCCTTACAGTATCAAGTACAGAAAAGTTTGAGGAAATCATTTTGTCAACATACTGTTTCTGTACGCACATAATGTATCTGTCTTTTTCGTATTTGCACACAATGGCATTGTTTTCTCTGCCGAAGTTTTCTATAGCCTCCTCAATTGCAGCAGCAAGCTTTGGCTTGTCAGAGTTGGGAGTGTCCTGCATAACGTCTTCGTAGTTGTCAACTATAATAGTCATACTTGCAGTTTTTTCGTTATAGTATTTCTGCTTGATTTTTTCGTAGCCCGTGCGGTCATCCCAATACAGAACAAGCAAATGTCCTTCGGGCATATCGTCAGCCTTTGAGATATTGCCGAAAATATGGTAATGCCTTCCGTTGTGCTCAAGGTCGTAGGAGATTTTGGTGTCTTCCTTGCGGAAAAGGTCAATGTCGAAGCTGGGCACAAACTCTGTAATTGGCAAGTCGCTTATTACAGAGCTTCCAATCATATTGATAAAAAGCTCGTTGCACCAGGCAATTTTGCCGTCAAGCTGGAGCATAACTACCGGTAATGGGAAATCATCCAGTGAACCGTCAGTTTCATAATCGGAATACTGTGAAAGATTTTTAACGTACTGACTGATTTCGTATTTTTTTATATAACGTACATTGAGATATAAACCCAACAGTAAAAAAGCAAGGGCAAGCTCTGCTATGGCCACCTTGTAATCGTATATAAATGTCACAGCAGAAAGTGTAAATATTATCCAGATATAGTAGGTGGAATTTAAAAAGAGAGTTTTTAAAAATTTTTTACCGTTCATTTTTAACATCTCCTTTTCTTAAACGCCTGAAATCAACTGATGAATCAATCACGCCTATCAGAAGAAGCACAGACGGCAAGTTGAAAAACGGAATTATTATTCCTATAAAAGCCGAGCTGCACAGGGCGATTACGTATATTATAAATCTGAATGCGGGTTTGGAAATCTTTTTAGACAGAATATAATCTGCAACGGAAATACCGCAGACCATATAGAAAAACGAAAGTATAATTATTATGTTTGTAACAGCCCCTGCCAGATTTGATGTTCCCGTGAAGAATGATATTATAAAAAGTATTGCCAGCGCAAAGGATGTGGACTTTGGCATTTGCAGCTGATTGAAAAGGGGATACGCATCCAGTGTGATGCCTTGTGCTTTTGAAAGCAGCTTTCTGCCGCATATAAAAACCAGATATGAAGCAACTGTGCATACAATTATAAAGCAAGATGGTATAATCATAGCCATCATTTGCTGTGTGTACCATTGGAGGTTTGAAAAAACCTCTTTCAGCTGCTGAACATTTTCTGCGTTTGAGTTAAGCATCTGTCCGTATATAGTGAAAAACTGAGATACTGGTTTGTTGATGAATTCTTCAATGATGTCAGTTTTGTCAAAAAACTTGCATTTAAAAAACCATATAAGAATAGGTAACAGCGCACAGAGTGCTCCGTAAACGATTACCGATAAAAAGCTGTAACCTTTCCTTGCGGCAAAGCCTATGGCGGCACCTATTGCCCATATACAGAGGTATACGGATATTGCAGTAAATAGCGCAGATGCCGATAATCCGTATATATAAACCGAAGCTGCTGATACAGCGGCTAAAGCCACTGCCGAAAGGCATATATTGTGATTTAAGC
>JAZNZL010000022.1:0-2970 GCA_045594925.1 Clostridia bacterium | reverse complement strand
TTGCAGAAAGCATAAGTATAGGCGTGTTTTTTACTGATTTGATTTTTTTGCTGGCAGAAAAACCGTCAAGCTTTGGCATCATAACATCCATTACAACTACATCATAATCGTTTTCATTACACTTGCTTACAGCTTCTATTCCGTCTATCGCTTCGTCTACAGCATATCCTTCAAATTCTGCATATTCACGAATGACAGCGCGTATTTTATCTTCATCATCAGCTATTAAAATTCTATACATACACTTCCCTCCTCTGCTAACAATATTAAATATTTGTGTAATCGCGGTGAAAGTTAAATGAAATCTATATCAAAAAGCCTCCGTTCACACCAAAAACCTGTCCTGTTATAAAATCAGCGGCATCCGATGCCAAATACAGTACCATTCTCGCTATATCATCGGGTGTGCCAATTTTTAGCAAAGGTGTTTCATCTTTTAAAGCTAATATGGTTTCTTCATCAAGCTTACTATTCATGTCAGTATTTATTACACCTGGAGAAATACAATTGACACATATACCCGACGGGCCAAGTTCTTTTGCCAAAGCTTTTGTCAAGCCAATTACAGCAGCCTTTGATGCTGAATATGCAACCTCACAGGATGCGCCGCATTCTCCCCAAATTGATGATATATTGATTATTTTACCGCTATGAGCAGAAATCATTTTACTCGCGACTGCCTTACTACAATTAAAAACTCCACCAACATTTACATTAAAAATATTATCCCACTCAACCCGTTCGGTTTCTGTAAACAGTTTTTGCAGACCAATCCCTGCATTATTTACAAGAATATCTATTTTCCCAAAATGCTTTTCTGCTGTTTCAATCATTTTCTCAACCTGATCAGCCTTTGAAACATCTGCTTTCACAGGCAATATGTTTGAATAATCTTCTGCCAGCTTTAAAGCTTCAGCTTCAGAATTTAAGTAATTTGCAACAACATTATATCCCGATTCACTAAAAAGAATAGCACAAGCTTTACCTATCCCCCTAGATGCTCCGGTAACAAGAACGATTTTTTTCATATTTTCACTCCTCACACCTATATTTTAACATTATTTTTACAAAATTACAATTGCATTTTCTTAATAATGTGCTATAATTAAATAGTTACAATAGTAAGGATTATCTTTGAGTTTTATGGAGGAAAATCAGATGGGCATTTTTGGCGGAAATTACAACAGTGTCGGCCCGGGTGTATCTAAATCAGAGCCGGAAAAGAAACGCTTCTTTTTGTTTCTTGATTTACTGGGAAGAAAGTTCTCAAAATTGTTGTTTTTGAACTTAATATATTTAATAACGCTCCTACCTCTCATTTTCGGTATAATCTTTTCGATCGGCATCCATCCTATGCTTGTTTCGGATGGTGCACTTATTGTTGAAAACCTTGGTAAATACCCACCTTTTGTTTTAACCGGTGATATTATAGGCTTTATTTTAGTGATAATTTCTTTATTTGTAACTGCTCCGGCTACCTGCGGATTTACATACGTTGTGAGAAATATGCAAAGGCAGGAACATACCTGGGTATTTAGCGATTTCAGAGAACATTTTGCTAAAAACTTTAAGCAAGCTTTTGTTGTTGGAATTATTGATACAATTGCTGTTTTTGCGCTATACAGCGCTTACTGCATATATGCTTATGTGTTGCCGATTTCTATGCTGGAAAACGTTATACTTTCAATTGCAGGCAAATATCTTACTTTTATTGTCGGCATATTATACCTGATGATGCATTATTACATTTATGTTATGATGGTTACATTTGATTTGAATATTAAAAATATATTTAAAAATGCTTTTATTTTTACTATTGCAAAACTTCCGCTTAATATATTTTTAACCGCAATTATCCTTGCAACGGTAGCCCTGAGTATTTACTATATAAGTGTTGGCATTATTTGTGCTTTGGTAATTACTTTCTCGTTAATTGGTTTTATAATAGTTTTCAGTGTATACCCTACCATAGAAAAATCAATGATTCTTCCTCAAACACCGGTGGAAGAAGAATTTGAAAGAGATTTTGAAGATTAACATATACCTGTTTAAACAATAATTTATTGGGTATATAATAAAGGGAGATATTATGGCACTTAAGTATGTTGAAATATTTACCGATGGTGCTTGCAGTGGCAATCCCGGAAAAGGTGGATATGGTGTAGTCTTAAAATATAAAGAAAATGTTAAAGAGCTTAGCCAAGGCTTTTTAGCCACCACCAATAACCGTATGGAAATACTTGCTGCAATCAAGGGATTAGAAGTTTTAAAAGAACCTTGCAAGGTCACATTATACAGCGATTCAAAGTACCTTGTAGATTCTGTCAATCAGGGTTGGATTATCAAATGGCAAAAAAACAACTGGTATAGAACTAAAAACGAAAAGGCTAAAAACGTTGACCTTTTTAAAAGGTTATTGGAGCTTTTAGATAAACATAAGGTGGAGTTTGTGTGGGTTAAAGGTCACGCCGGTCACGAAGAAAACGAACGTTGTGACTTCCTTGCTACAAGCGCCGCTGCCGGAGACAATCTCCTGGAAGATATTGTTATTGAAGAATGATTATACGCAAGAAAGAAGGCTTTTACTATGATTTATTTTGACAACGCTGCTACTACTGCAGTTAAGAGTGAAGTTTTAGAAAAGATGCTTCCCTTTTTTTCTCAAAATTACGGAAACGCATCTTCCATATACGGTATTGGTCAGCAGAGCGCTTCTGCTATTGCCGATGCAAGACAGAAAGTTGCTGATGCACTTTCCTGCAAGCCCAACGAGGTGTATTTTACGGGTTGCGGAAGTGAGGCTGACAACTGGGCTATAAAAGGTGTAGCTTTTGCAAACCGTGCTAAGGGTAAGCACATTATCACAACCGCAATTGAGCATCACGCAGTATTGCACACTTGTCAGTATCTGCAAAAACACGGATTTGAGGTTACTTATCTTCCTGTTGATGAATACGGAAAAATAAGAAT
>JAZNZL010000021.1:0-2898 GCA_045594925.1 Clostridia bacterium | reverse complement strand
TATTTGTAAATACTCGCTTAAGCAGAGTAGTATTTATAAATATTCTTCTTTTTTACAATAAAAATGAAAACAAAAGCATCAATTTTGTATTGACATAACACTCTGATTGTGCTATAATCCATATTGTTGAGCTTGGCCCGGTAGTTCAGTTGGTTAGAATGCCAGCCTGTCACGCTGGAGGTCGACGGTTCGAGCCCGTTCCGGGTCGTGCAAAAAAGCACTTCTGGATAATGCAGAAGTGCTTTTTTGTTTTTTTAAATTCACTAAACAGAAAATGATTGAATATAATAATACATAGTTTTTAAATCGTTTGAGAGGTATATGCTTTTATGATTTGTAATAATATTTTAGATGCCGTTGGTAAAACACCTCTTATCAGGCTTAATAATATGACAGGTGAAAACGATGCGCAGGTGCTTGTGAAGTTTGAAGGTCTCAATATAGGCGGCTCCATAAAAACGCGAACAGCATTGAATATGATACTTAAAGCCGAAAGACTGGGCTTGCTTGATGAGGATAGTATAATAGTAGAGCCTACAAGCGGCAATCAGGGAATAGGTCTTGCACTGGTAAGTGCGGTGCGTGGATATAAAGCTGTAATAATAATGCCGGATTCAGTGAGTGAAGAGCGCAGAAAGCTTGTAAAGCATTATGGCGCAGATGTTGTGCTTGTGCACGATGATGGTGATATAGGCGAGTGTATAAGAAAATGTACTGAGCTTGCACAGGAGATGGCCTCCAAGGATAGCAGAGTATATGTTCCGCAGCAGTTTGAAAATGAGGCAAATGTGCTGGCGCATAAAAACTATACAGCACTTGAGATTTTAGAGCAGGCAGATTGTAAGATAGACGGCTTCTGTTCCGGCATTGGCACAGGAGGTACTATAACCGGAATAGGAGAGGTTTTAAAAGAGCATAACCCCGATATTGAAATATGGGCAATAGAGCCTGAAAATGCGGCTATTTTGTCAGGAGGCAGTATAGGGACCCACGTGCAGATGGGTATAGGTGACGGTATCATTCCAAAAATACTTAATTGCGATATATTCAGTGAGGTTTGTATAGTAACTGATGAAGAGGCCATAAACACATCAAAAGACCTTGCAAGGAAAGAGGGCCTTCTCTGTGGTATCTCTGCCGGTACGAATGTTGCGGCTGCAATTAAAATGGCAAAAAAACTTGGTAAAGGTAAAACCGTTGTAACCGTTTTGCCGGATACTGCAGAAAGATATTTTTCCACACCTTTGTTTGATGATTGATAAAACTAAAAAGCGTGATAAGTTTAACTTATCACGCTTTTGTATATTATTTGTAAAGTGATTTCAGTATCTGAATTTCTTTTTCATATCCGTCAAGCTCGTTAGGTGTTTCCAGTAAAAATGGCAAATCCCGAAGATTAGGGTGGTTGATTATTTTTTCAAAAGTTCCCTGACCAATATAGCCTTCTCCGATTTTTTCGTGTCTGTCCTTGTGACTTTCCAGAGGATTTTTGCTGTCGTTGATGTGAATAGCACAAAGCCTGTCCAAACCTATTACTTTGTCAAACTCCTCCAACACACCCTCCAGATTATTTACAATGTCGTATCCGGCGTCGTTAACGTGACAGGTGTCAAGACAAACCCCTAACTTGTCATTAAGCTCTACAGCATCAATTATAGCCTTAATCTCTTCAAATTTACCGCCCACTTCACTGCCTTTTCCTGCCATGGTTTCCAGAAGAACAGTGGTGGTTATATCTGGAGTCAGTATTTTATTAAGCATATCAGAAATCAACTCAATACCCTTATCAATGCCCTGACCCACGTGACTTCCCGGATGGAAATTGTAAAGATTTCCCGGAACATACTCCATTCTGCGTAAATCATCTTTCATAGTGTTAAATGCAAACTCACGTATTTTTTCATCAGCAGAGCAGGCATTTAAGGTGTAAGGCGCGTGCGCTAAAATTTTGCCGAAGCTGTTTTCTTTAGCAAGCTCTAAAAAGCTCTTTACGTCAGAAACGTCAATAGCTTTTGCCTGACCGCCTCTTGGGTTTCTTGTAAAAAACTGAAAAGTGTTTGCACCAATGGAAAGGGCTTCCTTGCCCATATGTGTAAAGCCCTTTGAAGCTGAAAGATGGCATCCGATTTTAAACATAGCCTTTCTCCTTTTTAAATTCTCTGACAGCCGCCATAAGTTCATTTACAGAGCTGAACCAGGATTTTATCATATGTCGCATCATACCTACTTCTTCGTTTTTTGCTAAAAGACCAAAAATAGGCACACCGGAGCCGTATGCAGCACCAATTTCTGCCCAGGCATCGCAGCCTGATGGACCGATGTATATAAGTAAATCAGCGGTTGTGGCAGACTTTGCGCAGAATTCAAAAACCTTTTGTCCCACATCGGACTCAATAAATGCAGTTAATTCTCTTTTTGACAGAAACGCCTCCTCCGGCCTGCCTTCACGGAGCCAGGATAACACAAAGTCACCGTTTTCTTCTAAACGTTCAGTAAGCATTTCTACTGCGTGCTGATGCTTCCAGGAAGCTGCAATATAAATATTCATAAAATCACCGTCAGCCTTTCAAAAAATAAAAATCAGTTGATAAAAGCAGGATTGCAAAAATGCAATCCTGCTTTTTTAATATGTATAGATTGCTAAAAAATATTAGCCGGCGATTCTTCCGTCAACTTCTTCAGAAATCTTTGAAATTTCGCCTGAATCCTTCAAACGTTTAATTGTAGCATTAACCTTGTCAAGAAGCTCTTTGTTGCCTTTTTTGATGGCTACAGCGTATTCTTCTGTTTCAAAGAACTCGTCATCAGTAACGCCTTTGAGTTCGGGGTTTTTAGCGATAAAGCTTGCAGCTGTGGGAGAGTCAATAACAGCAGCATCAATTTTGCCGTTTTTCAAAT
>JAZNZL010000020.1:0-4014 GCA_045594925.1 Clostridia bacterium | reverse complement strand
CGCTGAAATACATTTTCCCATTTCAAAAACGAGAAAAAGATTATACTTACCACCATTACAATAAGCAAGAAGCTTGTGCCGCATCTGGGATGAAGTCTTGAATATTTACGTGCGTTTTCCGGTGTCAGCTCCTCGCCGTGTTCGTACGCCGCTATGGTTTTATGTTCTGCACCGTGATATTCAAAAACACGTTTAATATCATTCATCTTAGACACTAATGCTAGGTATATCAAAAATATAGTAATACGCACTACACCCTCTGCAAGATTTAAAAGCACAGTGTTTTTGAGAATGTTTTTCAAAAAGCCCACAAGCACTGTAGGCAGAAGCATAAACAATGCAATTCCAAACACCAGCGACAAAGCTACAGCTGCATAGATTGCTATATCTTTTATTTTATCACCGAATTTGTCATCAAGCCATTTTTCAAATTTTGATTGCTCATACGCTTCGCCCTCTTCAATATCATAAAGGTCTGCCGAGAACATCAGCGATTTTACACCTATAATCATTGATTCAACAAAGCTTACCACACCTCTTAATATGGGCAGCTTTAAAAACTTGAATCTGGTCATAACCGAGCTTACCGGATGCTTATCGATTACTATCTCACCATCTGATTTACGGACTGCTGTGGCAATATCCTTAGGTCCGCGCATCATAACACCCTCAAGAACCGCCTGTCCGCCGATACTGGTTTTATGAATGCTACAGTTTTCTTTATTTTTAGACATATTATCACCTTAAAAAATATATAATTTGAAACTCTAAACTAATCATAACACTTTTTATAGCAACAATCAACACTAATCAAAAAAATTCACACTTTATTAAAAAACGCTGTGCAGCTGCACAGCGTTTTACTTATTTACTGTTCTTTAAAAAATCAAGATAATTTTTATATGCTTCTTCAGTTTTATTTGCGCCGGGCTTATAATACTTTCTATCTATCAAAGCATCCGGCAGATATTGCTGCTTTACATAAGAATTCTTATAAGAATGGGGATACTTATATTCTTCTCCCCTGCCAAGCTTCTTTGCACCTGAATAATGTGCATCTTTAAGATGTAAAGGAATATTGCCGCCCTTACCCATACGCACATCTGACATCGCTGAATCTATCGCATTTATTCCTGCGTTTGATTTAGGCAAGCAGGAAAGCATTATAACTGCATCTGCAAGCGGAATACGAGCCTCAGGAAGTCCAAGCTGCAAAGCACTGTCAACACAGGCTTTTGTAACCGTTATAGCATTTGGATACGCAAGACCTACATCCTCTGCCGCTATTACCATAAGGCGTCTGCAAGCTGATATCAAATCTCCGCCTTCCAAAAGACGAGCCAGATAATGAACTGCCGCATCAGGGTCACTGCCACGTATGGATTTCTGGAATGCACTAAGAACGTCATAATGGCTGTCTCCGTCTTTATCAAACATAAACGCTGATTTTTGCGTTGCTGCAGCAGCCGTTTCTACATCTACGACTATTTCGTCACCATCCCGATAAAGATGCATTTTAACGCACATCTCCACTGCATTCAATGCTTTTCTTACATCGCCGCCGCTTATATGGCTTATATGTTCTACAGCATCATCATTAAACCTGATATCTTTATCAGGATAATCCATCCTTACAAGCTCTATACCACGCTCAACAGCCTTTCGTATATCATCTGCTTCTATAGGCTTAAACTCTACCACAGTGCTTCGGGAAAGAATTGCGTTATACACATAAAAATACGGATTCTCCGTTGTACTTGCTATAAGAGTGATACTTCCGTTTTCTATATACTCCAGGAGCGACTGCTGCTGCTTTTTATTGAAATTCTGTATCTCATCAAGATACAACAGAACTCCGCCATCATTACCAAGCGCATCCAGCTCTGTTACAATCTCCTTAATATCCTTAGTGGAAGCGTTGGTGGCGTTAAGCTTATAAAAACGTTTGCCGCTGGCACGGGCGCAGATATTGGCAACAGTGGTTTTTCCGGTCCCCGACGGGCCGTAAAAAATCATATTAGGGATATCTTTGACGCTTACCAGATTAGTCAGCAATTTGCCTTCGCCTATTATATGCTGTTGTCCCACAACATCCAAAAGAGTCTGGGGGCGTATTCTATCGGCAAGTGGAGATGCCATTGGAATCACCTCTTAATTATTTATAAAGGGGATACTTGCCGCAAAGTGCATTTACCTTTTTAATTGCTATTTCTTTATTCGCTTCAAAATCTTCCAGTGTGATACTGATGATTTCTGCGATTTCTTCCATATCTTCTTCCTTCATTCCTCTTGAGGTAACAGCAGGAGTGCCGATTCTGATACCGCTTGTGATGAAAGGTGATGCGGTTTCAAAAGGAATGGTGTTTTTATTTACTGTTATACCGATTTCATCAAGCAATTTCTCCGCATCTTTTCCGGTTATGCCTTTTGTGGTTAAATCAAGAAGCATAAGGTGGTTATCTGTACCGCCGGATACTATTCTGAAGCCCTTACTCATAAGCGCCTTTGAAAGTGCTGCGGCGTTTTTTACAACCTGCTGCTGATATGCCTTGAATTCATCTGACAAAGCTTCCTTAAAGCATACAGCCTTTGCCGCGATTATATGCATCAACGGACCGCCCTGAATACCCGGGAACACTGCCTTGTTTATCATCTTTGCGTGTTCTTCCTTACAGAGAATCATACCTCCTCTGGGGCCTCTTAAGGTTTTATGCGTCGTTGTGGTTACAAAATCCGCATAAGGTACGGGATTAGGATGAAGACCTGCTGCTACAAGACCCGCAATATGTGCAATATCTACCATAAGATATGCGCCAACTTCTTTTGCTATTTCAGAAAACTTTGCAAAATCAATTGTTCTGGAATATGCGCTTGCTCCCGCCACAATCAGCTTAGGCTTATGCTCAAGGGCAAGTCTGCGAAGTTCATCATAGTCTATCGTTTCAGTTTCTTTATCTACACCGTAAGGCACGATATTAAAATATTTGCCTGACATATTTACAGGGCTGCCGTGACTTAAGTGACCACCGTGTGAAAGGTTCATTCCCAAAACTGTATCGCCCGGATTTAAGCAGGCAAAAAATACCGCCATATTAGCCTGTGCGCCTGAATGTGGCTGCACGTTAGCGTGCTCTGCGCCAAATATCTTTTTAGCTCTTTCGATTGCAAGTGTTTCTACTATATCCACACATTCGCAGCCACCGTAATACCTTTTACCCGGATAGCCCTCAGCATACTTGTTTGTAAGAGGTGTTCCCATAGCCTCTATAACTGCATTACTTACAAAATTTTCACTTGCTATAAGCTCAATTTTACTCCTCTGGCGATTAACCTCAGCCTCAATAGCTTCTGCCACCTCAACATCAATTTTTCTGATTTCTTCTGTACTATACATCTTTTCTCCCTTCCGGTTTTACCCTATCCATATATTTTTATCGTTTAGTATCATATCAATCTTTATAAAACATTTTAGAAATAAAATCAATCAATTTAATTATACTTGCTTACAGAAAAAAAATCAAGTACTATAATCTGTTTTATTCATTACTTTATTACAAAAAATCAGACAGATTTACATCTGTCTGATTAGTTATTATTCTATTACCTTATACCCTTGTGCTTCTACAGCATTCTTTAATATTTCATAAGAAACTTCTTTTGAAAGCTTAACTATTGCAATACCAGTTTCGTGGCTCGCCGAAGCCTCAGTTACACCGTCTATCTCTTCAAGTGCTTTTTTCACTCTCGCTTCACAGTGGGCACACATTATACCCTCGATTTTCAATGTTTTTTCCATAGCTTTTTTAACTCCTTTATTTTTGATTTTTTTATCCTTTGAGCTGTTTCTGATATTAAAAATATTTAATCTTAAAGCATTTGTTATAACGCAAAAGCTTGAAAGACTCATAGCTGCCGCGCCGAACATAGGGTTTAACCTGAGATTAAACAGCGGTATAAACAAGCCCGCCGCCAGCGGTATACCGATAATATTATATATAAACGCCCAGAACAAGT
>JAZNZL010000019.1:0-2183 GCA_045594925.1 Clostridia bacterium | reverse complement strand
ACCGCTTGGCCTCCGACTTACAACTTTCTGCGCGCAGAGAGCATCTTTTGCTGTTACGGGGATTTCGCCCTGTCCAAGCACTGCTTTGCCGAAGCCTTCTATCTCTTTTGTATACATATTACCAAAGTCAACCTTAAGTTTAACCGGCTCTGCCATTGTGCGATTCTGCATAGCATCATACTCTGCACTGCTATCTCCGCAAACTAGCTCAACACTTCCGCCTTCCTCCTGTGAAAGTGTACCGATTGCTGTAATAGAACCTGCTGTACCATAAAACTCAAGTGCACATTTGGCAATTTCATCAGGAATATTAAAGTTGGCACCAACGTATGCAACTGCGCCATTATCAAGCTTACCTATAAGATAGCCTGCATCTTCTACTCCGTTATACTCAAACACCTGATTATCAATTATACCCGCAACATCCGTAAACTCTGCTCCGGTAATATAGCGGATAAGGTCAATACAGTGAATACCCATATCCATCATAGCTCCGCCGCCGGAAAGCTTCGCTTCCTGTCTCCAGCAGTTGTCCATTGTGGGATACCAGCAGGTAAACTCTGCCCTTGCTGAAACAAGCTTACCGATTTTACCCTCTGCAATAACCTCTTTCATCTTTTCGTGATATGCGTGGAAGCGCATCATAAAGCCCACACCAAGTTTTATACCTGCATCCTCACAGATCTTTACAATCTCTTCTGCTTCTTCTATATCAAGTCCTATTGGCTTCTCAAGAAGAATATGCTTCTTTGCCTTACAAGCCGCCTCTACCTGTTCTTTATGGCAGAACACCGGTGATGCTATATACACAGCATCAATCTCTTCAATAGCTAAAAGCTTATTCATATCATTAAATGCATATTTTGCATTATATTTCTCTTTAACTCTCTCTGCCGCTTCCATATTGGCATCCATTACAGCCACAAGCTCTGCATTATCTGCAAGCATCATTCCGGGAATTGTACGTCTGTCCGCTATACCGCCACAGCCTATTACGCCCCATTTAACCTTACTCATACGTATCATCCTTTCGTTATATCTTAAAAGGGTGCCGCAGTCTCACTGCCTGCACCCTTTTGCTATACCTTATTATTTACCTGCCTGCATCTCTGCTACTGATTCAAGTACTGCATCTGCCATATACTCAAGCTGTTCATCACTTAAGCCGTACAAGGGCAAGTGTGTGAATCTCTTATAGAATACTTCTTCACAACTAGGACAGGTTTTAGCTATTTCATCTGAATTATAGCCCATATCCTGAACAATCTTGAATCTGTAAAGAGGTCCAAAGTGTGCAATCTGTGTAACACCCTTTTCTTCAAGCTTTTTCTTAAGCACCTGAATATCTCCTCCTGCCTTTTCAGGATCTATCTGGAGCAGATACAGATGGAATGTAGGTTTAATTTCATCATTACCGATATCCTGAGGAATGATTGCATCGTTTTCTGCAAATCTCTCTGTAAGGTATGCAGCTGCTTTTCTTCTGATTTCGATAATTTCTTCGTTACGTTCTACCTGCAAGGTAAGACCGAGTCCCTGAATCTCTGTGGTTGAGCTATTACCGGGTACAAATGGAGCATATTTACCCTGAATAGGTGTGATGTTATAGAGCCAATCCTTAATAGGACAAGAGAAATCAAGACCCAAGAAACGTGCTCTCTTAAGTTCGGGACCGAAGTTGGGAACAGTTGTTGTCAAAATACCACCCTCACCAAATGATGTGATATTTTTAACTTCGTGCATTGAGAATGCAGCAAAATCACCGATTGTACCAATTTTTCTGCCTTTATACATAGCACCGAACGCGTGAGCAGCATCTTCTAAAACGATAAGGTCGTGCTTCTTAGCAAGCTCCATAATAGGATCCATATCTACAGGATAGCCGCCGATATGTACAGGTACTATCATCTTTGTTTTATCTGTAATCTTCTTCGCAACGTCTGCAGGATCCATATTGATTGTTTTAGGATCAACGTCTGCAAACACAAGCTTTGCTCCGATTGCCAAAGGATATGCCATTGTAGCAACGAAAGTGATTGCAGGCACGATTACCTCATCACCGGGCTTTAAGTTAGCATATTTATACGCAATCTCAAAACCTGCTGTAGCATTTGGCACAAAGGGTGATGTAGTTGTGCCAAGATATTCATTACAAGCAGCTTCTGCCTGCTCTACCTTACTTC
>JAZNZL010000018.1:0-5746 GCA_045594925.1 Clostridia bacterium | reverse complement strand
GGATATATTGATAAAGAAAACGAGCTTATTTTTGGTATGCAGACAGACGCACCTTTAAAAAGGGGAGTAAATCCGTTTGGCGGAATGCGAATGGCAAAGCAGGCGTGTGAGGCGTACGGATTTAAGCTTGATGAAGACGTAGAGAAAAAGTTTACATACCGCACTACACATAATGACGGTGTATTCCGTGCATATACAGATGAAATGCGTCTTGCGCGCAGATGTCACGTTATCACCGGTCTGCCTGATGCGTATGGCAGAGGCAGAATCATTGGTGACTATAGACGCGTTGCACTCTATGGTGTGGATAAGCTTATAGAAGAAAAAATAAAAGATAAAGAAAACCTTGCAAACGGCGACTTTCCTCTTGAGCAGATACGTCTTAGCGAGGAGCTTTATCAGCAGATAACATTTCTTGGCTTGTTAAAGGAAATGGCAGCGGATTATGGCTTTGATATCAGTAAGCCTGCAAGTAATGCAAAGGAAGCTATACAGTGGACATACTTTGCATATCTTGCGTCTATTAAGGAGCAGAATGGTGCTGCGATGTCACTGGGCAGAGTTGCTACATTCTTTGATATTTATATTGAACGTGATATCAAAAACGGTATTCTTGATGAAACGGGTGCGCAAGAGCTTATTGATGATTTTGTAATTAAGCTCCGTATAGCGCGTCATTTGGGAACACCCGAATATAATGAGCTTTTCGGCGGTGATCCTATGTGGATTACCGAGGCAGTAGGCGGTATGGGTGAAGACGGCAGAACACTTGTCACCAAGAGTAGCTTCCGTATACTTAATACACTCTATACACTTGGCTCATCACCTGAACCAAACCTTACTATTCTCTGGTCCACTTCACTTCCGGAGAATTTCAAAAAATTCTGTGCAAAGGTATCTAAAGACACCGATTCAATCCAGTATGAGAATGACGATGTAATGCGTCCGTTGTATGGTGATGATTATGCAATAGCCTGCTGCGTGTCCGCTATGAAGGTGGGCAAGCAGATGCAGTTTTTCGGTGCACGTTGTAATCTTGCAAAGCTTTTGCTTATAGCAATTAACGGCGGCTATGATACCTCCAGCGGCATCCATATCGGACCGCAGATGCCGGTTATGGATGCAGATAAGCTTGATTATAATCAGGTAATGGAAAGATATAATGTGTATATCAGCTGGTTGAGTAAGCTGTATGTAAACACAATGAACGTAATCCACTATATGCACGATAAGTATGCCTATGAAAAAACACAGATGGCACTTCACGATACGGATGTGCATCGTTTTATGGCGTTTGGTGTTGCCGGACTTTCCGTTGTGGCAGATTCATTGAGCGCAATTAAATTCGCAGATGTTCACCCCATAAAGGATGAAAACGGATTTGTAGTTGATTTTGATACTAAGGGCGAATTCCCTAAATTCGGTAATGATGATGACAGGGTAGATATGATAGCTAAGGATATGACTCATAAGGTTATAACAGAGCTGAGGAAAACTCCCACATACAGAAATGCCGAGCATACCTTGTCAGTGCTTACAATCACGTCAAATGTTATGTACGGAAAGAACACCGGAGCAACACCTGACGGCAGAGAGAATGCTGCGCCATTTGCACCGGGAGCGAATCCAATGCATAACAGGGAAGAAAACGGTGCATTGGCATCACTGAATTCAGTTGCGAAGTTAAGCTACGATGATTGTCGTGATGGCATCTCCAATACCTTTTCAATCACTCCTGAGGCACTTGGCAGAACAGACGAAGAGCGCGTGGATAACCTTGTGTCAATCCTCGATGGCTATTTTGCTAAGAAAGCACATCATATAAACGTAAATGTAATGAACAGAGAAACACTTATGAAGGCTTATGAAAATCCGGAAGATTATCCGAATCTTACCATACGTGTTTCAGGCTATGCGGTGAATTTCTGTAAGCTTTCCCGTGAACAGCAGCGGGAGGTAATCAGCCGTACGTTCCACGAAACCGTATGAGTGTATCAGGTAAAATTCATTCCATACAGAGTCTTGGAACGGTAGATGGTCCCGGAGTGCGGTTTGTGGTGTTTGTGCAGGGCTGTAATCTTAGGTGTAAGTGCTGCCATAATCCTGACACCTGGAGTATGGATGGCGGAATTGAATACACAGCAGAAGAAATAACTGAAAAAGCAAAACACTATAAAGAGTATTTCAAAGATAAAGGCGGCATAACCTTTTCCGGTGGTGAACCTTTGCTTCAGGCTGAATTTGTAAGGGCGATCTTTTCGCTGTGTCATAAAAACGGCATAGGCACGTGCCTTGATACGTCAGGGAGCATATTGAATGATTCTGTTAAGGAGCTTCTTTGTGAAACAGACCGTGTGCTTCTGGATATTAAATATACAGATGCAGAGCAGTATAAGGAACACGTGGGCTGTAGTATGGATACCGTATTAAGCTTTCTTGATTACCTGAATTGCCATAATATCCCCACAACACTGCGACAGGTTGTAATTCCAGGCTTTAATGATACAGCAGAAAATATCACAAAGCTTAAAGAAATTGCAGAGCAGCACAGCTGCGTGGATAAAATAGAACTTCTGCCGTTTAAAAAAATATGCCATCTTAAGTATGATAATATGGGAATTGAATTTCCCTTTGGTTCAGTGCCCGAACCTGATTTGGATGCTGTTAACGTACTTAGGCAACAACTTGGCAGATATTCTTGCTAAAAGGAAAGCACACTTTGTATTGATAAAGTGTGCTTTTTAATATTTGTGGGTAAAAATTTGTAATTTGCTATTGAAAAACAAAGAAATATAATGTATAATAATTGGGTAAAAATAGTATATCGTTTGGAGGCAAAAGTCGTGAGTAATTTTTTGGAAAGAACAATTGAAAGAGCAAAAGCTGACAGAAAAAAGATAGTTCTGGCAGAGGGTGAGGAGCTGCGTTCAATAAAGGCTGCTTCAATGATAGTAAAGCAGGATATCTGCGATATTATCCTTTTGGGTAATGAAGAAAAAATCAAACAAATAGCAGGCGATATTTCACTTGACGGAATAGAGATAATCGATCCTGCCAAGTCAGATAAATTTGAAGAGTTCGCGGAAAGCTTTTATGAAATGAGAAAAGCAAAAGGTATGACAGAAGAAAAAGCTCGCGAAACAATGCTTAATACACTTTACTATGGTGTAATGATGGTAGAGAAGAACTATGCAGACGGAATGGTAGCAGGTGCGGTTAACTCCACATCAAATGTTCTTCGTCCCGCACTGCAGATACTTAAAACAGCACCGGGCACAAAGCTTGTTTCAGCATTTTTTGTAATGGTAGTGCCTAATTGTGAGTACGGTGAAAATGGCACATTCATATATAGTGACGCAGGCCTTAATGAAAATCCTGATGCAGACGCAGTATCAGAGATAGCAATCTCAAGTGCGGCATCATTCAAAAACCTTGTTGAAGCAGAGCCTAAGGTAGCAATGCTTTCATACTCAACATACGGCAGTGCAAAATCCAAGCTTGTAGATAAAATGCAGCTGGCTACCAAGCTTGCAAAAGAAAAACGTCCTGATATACTTCTTGACGGTGAGCTTCAGGCAGATGCGGCAATCATCACAGAGGTTGGTAAGTCAAAGGCACCCGGCAGCAATATAGCCGGCGAAGCAAACGTGCTTATATTCCCTGACCTTAACGCAGGTAATATTGCATATAAGCTTACACAGCGCCTTGCTAAGGCAGAAGCATACGGACCTATCACACAGGGTATCAAAAAGCCTGTAAATGACCTTTCAAGAGGATGCAGTGCTGAAGATATTGTAGGTGTTGTTGCAATTACTTGTGTTCAGGCACAGGCAAATAAATAATTTTAAAGAAAGAGATGATTTAAAATGAAAATATTGGTTATAAATGCCGGCAGTTCATCGCTTAAATATCAGTTCATAGATATTGATGAAAAGAAAGTACTTGCAAAAGGTCTTTGCGAGAGAATCGGTATAGACGGTAAGCTTACACAGAAGGTAAGCGGCAGAGAGGATTTTGTACGTGAAGACGCTATGAAGGACCACTCCGACGCTATAAAGATGGTTGTAGAAGCACTCACAGATGAAAAAGTAGGCGTAATTTCTGATATGAAAGAAATAGATGCTGTAGGACACAGAGTTGTTCACGGCGGAGAGCTTTTCAGTGATTCAGTTGTTATTGATGAAAAGGTAAAAGATGCACTTCAGCAGTGCGTGGAGCTTGCACCTTTGCATAACCCTGCAAATATTATCGGTATAGAGGCGTGTGAGCAGATAATGCCCGGCACCCCACAGGTAGGTGTGTTTGATACAGCTTTCCATCAGACAATGCCACAGTATGCATATATGTATCCGCTTCCTTATGAAATGTATACAAAGCATAAGATAAGAAGATATGGTTTCCACGGTACATCACATAAATACGTGTCAGGCAGAGCAGCACAGCTTCTGGGTAAAAAGCCGGAAGAACTTAAGATTATCACTCTTCATCTTGGTAACGGCTCATCAATCACAGCTGTAGATGGCGGTAAGTCTGTAGATACAAGTATGGGCTTTACTCCTCTGGCAGGTGTTGCTATGGGTACCAGATGCGGTGATATTGACCCTGCTATAGTTACCTTCCTTATGGAAAAAGAAGGTCTTGATGAAAAAGGTGTAAATGACCTTATGAATAAAAAGTCAGGAGTGTTCGGTATATCCGGAATCAGCAGTGACTTCAGAGATTTGGAAAAGGCAGCCAGCGAAGGCGATAAAAAAGCACAGCTCGCACTTGATATGTTTGCATATAGTGTTAAACGTTATATCGGCACATACGCAGCAGTAATGGGTGGTGTGGATGCAATCGTATTCACAGCCGGTATCGGTGAAAACACAGCACTTATGCGTGCGGCAATCACAGACGGCCTTGAGTTTATGGGAATCAAGATTGACGCAGAGCTTAATAAGGTTCGCGGTGAGGAAAGAGATATCTCAGCAGCTGATGCAACTGTTAAGACATTGGTAATTCCCACTGATGAGGAAATGATGATAGCTCTTGACACAGCAAAGCTTGTTAAATAAGGTAAAAAGTATAAAAAAGTCTTGACAAACACATAATGAGAAGATATAATATTTTTGTTGCGCCGTGTAAATGAGGTGTGTTATGAAAATAGACGTTTCAAAAATCGTTAAGTCAGACGGAGCATCAATGGCGGTTTCGGTGAATATCCCTATTGATGAAATAAGCTTTGGCGGTCAGGTATATAAGTTCACATCACCTGTTCAGGTTTCGGGCACACTTAAAAACGCTGATGGTAATCTTTATCTTGATGCAGATGTTAAAACACAGTTTTTAACTAACTGCGGCAGATGTCTGAAAGAACTTACAGAGGATTTTGAGTTTACTGTAAGTGAGGTGTTTTCCAATACCGTTTCCGACGAAGACAGCTTGTTTTTACCTATAGTATCCAACACAGTGGATTTAAGGTCTGCTGTTGAAGATAATTTCTGCACATCATTGCCTATAAGGTTTTTGTGCTCGCAGGATTGTAAAGGTCTTTGTCACGTGTGCGGAAAGAATTTGAACGATGGTGCGTGTGATTGCGAGAACGAGGAGATTGACCCGCGTCTTGCAGTGTTAAAGAGTTTTTTAAAAAACGATTAAGTTTTTGAAAGATATAGATGTTTTGTAGGAGGTGTTACAGATGGCAGTACCTAAGAGGAAAGTATCTAAAGCAAGAAGAGATAAAAGAAGAGCAAACTGGAAGCTC
>JAZNZL010000017.1:0-3799 GCA_045594925.1 Clostridia bacterium | reverse complement strand
TTTCGTCACTGAAAATATCTGATAAGTTAATAACATTTTCCTTTAAAAGGCCCTCAATTCCGTTAACAATACCATATAAAGTACCTATGCATTCAGATTTGAGGCAACCGCTGATAACACCTGCCAAAGTAGCATTTATAGCGGCAGTAGGTCCGCCGGACTGACCGACGATAGCATTTTTCTTCATAATGTGCTCCTTATGTAATTTTAAATTTTTTTGCCCATTCAGTATCAATTTTAAGCCATTGAATTTTGCTGTGGGTAATGTTTTGCTTTTTAAGTAGTAAGTGTTCCTTGTAGTAAGCATCAATACAAACACGGTGAGATGCCACAGGCTTGTCAAGACAGTTGAAAACAGTGAACTCCATAGAGCCTTTGTCAGTGTTTGTAAGAATAATTTTCAAGTCAGTATCCCCATCGGGTAAAGGAATATATTTGTGCTTTATAATCTCAAACACTCTGTCGTCAAGATTATACTCAAAAATCCTCACTTTTTCAATAAGATTTAAAAACTCGTTTACATATCGCAGCTTAAAATCTTCCATACCCAGAATTTTGTAGATTGCCGACTTTTCCTTTGGCACAATGTTAAGATTTCCGTCAGGTATGCATATAACAGCGTATTTTTTGTGGGTGTTCAATATGCCGCAACGGTGCTCATAATAGAATTTTTCATTGCATTCAGGACACAGGATAAGATTTGCCTTTCCTGATAAAACAGATTTTAATGCGGCGTCGTCGGTTGAAGCGTTGATAAATTTTAAAATCCTTTGATTTACAGTAATGAATTTTCTGCAGAAAGGGCAAACAGCCATAATTGAATTGTCTATCATAATCAGCTCCGGTTAATCATAAGTGAAACAGCAAGCTTTTCAATAGCGAGCCATTGGTCGCATAACCCGGATTTAATGTCAGAATCGGTTTTGCTGCATAAAAATATTGCATTGTCCAGGTTTTCTGTAGTGAAGTTTTTAAGCTGTGAAATATGCTTTTTAACGAAGAAATCGCGCATCTTCAGCTTTTGGGCGATTTCGTAAACGCTGTATTTGTCTTGTAAAACTTTGATTTTTCTTAATATAGAAAATTGCCTGAATATAAGCGCTACAATCATAACCGGCTGCTCGCGAAGTGTCTTAAGGTCGCGTATGCAGGCAATTGCCTTTGGCTTGTTTGAATCAACTATATAATCTATAAGTGAAAACACCCTGCTTTCCAGACTTTTGCAAATGCACTCTTCCACAGATTTTCTGTCAATAAGGTCGGCACCGCCGGAAGTAAAGGATATAAGCTTTTCAGCTTCATTCTTTAATAAATACATATTCCTTCCCACATTTTCTATGACAAAACAAATATCTTCTTTTGTCATAGATTTTCCGTCTTTGGCAATTATGTTTGCCAACCACTTTATAAGGTCGGCTTCTTTGCTTAATGGGAATTCTTCTGCGGTGTGGTCTTTGGCTAACGCTTTGTAAAGAGCGCTTCTTTTGTCCACGGCGTTTTCGTGAAAAACTATAATCAAATAATCTGGGATATTGCTTAAGGTTTCAATCCAGAATTTCTTGTCTGCTTCGTTTGCCTTTGAGAAAATACCGCTGTTTTTTATAAGTAAAACCTTTTTGTCAGCCATAAAGGGAAGAGAAACAATGAATTCGGCAATAGAATCGTTGTTTATTTTTTCGTTGTTGATTTTCATATAATTAAATTCAGCAGGTCCTTGACTTAAGCAAATACTAACTATCTGGTCGGTATAGTAATCTTTCAGATAATTCTCTTCGCCATAGATAAGGTATGCGCCCTTTAAAGTTCCGGCTTTTATTTGTTCCTTAATGCTTTTCAAGGTAAATACCTCCTTTTAGCGAATAACGATTTCTCCGTTTTCTTTTATGTTAATTTTGATGGTTTTGTCAACGTGTGTGGTAAATGTTTTGATTTCAAGTTCAGAAATAATTTCCGTTGTATCATCAGGTAATTCTGCCTTGCCTGTAAAAGCATAGGCGAAAGACGGATTAACTTTTTGAAGAAAATCCCTGTCATTCCATACGTGCCTGCCTTTGTCGGGAAGCTTTATTATGTGGGCGCTTATGTCATCGCCATCGTTTGTTAGAAGCTGCTTTTCAAAGGCTTTTATATTTCCTGTGAAAAGAACTTTTCTGTTGCCGTAAGAAACAGAAAAAACCAAATTGGCATCTTCATCGGGATAAACTATATCGTTGTCGGGTAAAAGCACGCGGAAAGTGACGTTTTCCTCAGGAGTAAAGCTGTCACCTTTTTTCATAAGGTATAAGGGAATGCCCAGATTATTTAATTCCGTATATGCCTTTTTGATAATGAAGGCGTTGTCACTTGTAAGGTAATCAGGCGCAATAACACAGTCAATCGCAAAGGTCTTTGCCAGTGATAAAAGATTGTTAAGAGTGTTTCCGTTAAGGTTTGAAATTATAGAACAATCAATTTTGCCAATACCGCTTTTGACCAGATAATCGCGAATGGTTTCCGTATCAGTGTTGTAATTGTATACATCGCCGCAGTCTATAAGAATAGTCTTGCCGCTTTTAAGCTGCAGCAGAGTGCAGTCGCCGTGGGAGATGTTGATTGCAGTGATGGAAAAATCCTTTTGGAAAGATATAAATATCAAGGCGCAAATCACAATCGATGATACGAAAAAGCAGATAAACCTCTTTATTTCGGATTTGAATTTTAAAATAAGAAAGACAGCAATCGCCAAAGTGATACAAATGGCGGAAAATCGGATAAACGCAGAAAAAGCGATATCTATCTGTGCCAAAGGTGCAGAAGCAATTACTTTTGTTATTTTTAATATAGATATTACCATAATCCATATTCCGCCGGAGATAAATTCCGTAATCGTGTTAAACGGACAAATAAGAAACAGTAATCCCAATCCCATCAGTAAGGGTATAAAGGGTAAAACTATTATATTGGTAAGTATCGACAGCAACGAAACAGTGTTAAAGCAAAACACATTTACCGGTAAGGTAATTATTTGAGCAGCTGTTGTCACCGAGAGTGTTTCACGGAGCTTTTTAGGCTTTATAAATCTTAAGAGGTAGTTTATTCTGTCGTTTAATAAAACAATCCCCAATACTGCTGTAGCGGATAAAATCAGGCGTACATCGTAAATTGCGCAGGGGTTAATTATAATAAGAATAAGCACAGCCAGAGAAAGAGATTGAATAGAATCCGGCTCTCTGTAAAAGAACGATGTAAGTGAAGATGTTATAAGCATCAGCGTTGCACGGTTTACAGATGGTGAAAAGCCGGTAATGATTGTAACGAAACATGCAAATAAAATGTTTAAAGAAGGAACTATAAAAAATTTGAATTTAGATTTAATCTTACCGGTAAAGAAATATAATATGACCATCAGTATTGAAAGATGCATACCGGAAATCGAAATCACGTGGGATATACCGGAACGACTTATGCTTGATTGTGCATCGTCTGAAAGGTCTGCTTTGTATCCTAAAAGTATAGCCTTTATAAAAGCTGAAACATCACCATTGAAGAAGAAGTCGCATTTTTTGATAAGCGCACTTCTTAAAGTGTAAATGGAGTGTAAAACAGGATTGATGTGTTCGTATTTGCCATAGTTTGTAACAGCAAAATCCCTTGTGCGGCAGGAAGTAAATATCCCGTGTGAGTTTAAATACTGCCGATAGCTGAATCCACCATCATTTTCTGCTTCTGACGGAAGAGAAAGCTTTGTTTTAAATTCTATAAAGTCGCCGTATCCTATATCACCTTGGATTTCAGTACCCTCGCAGAATACAGCTGCTTT
>JAZNZL010000016.1:0-2425 GCA_045594925.1 Clostridia bacterium | reverse complement strand
GATAGAGGGCAAGCTTATTCCGGGACAGAAGGTAGTAGTTGTTGAAGACCTTATTTCTACGGGTGGTAGTGTTATAGAAGTTGTGGAAATCTTAAGGGAAGCAGGAGCAGAAGTTTTGGGTATTGTGTCTATTTTCACTTATGGAATGAAAAAAGGTCTTGAAAGACTGGCTGCTGCAAATGTTAAAAATGTAAGTCTTACTGATTTTGATGTAATCGCGGAAGCTGCTGCTGAAGAAGGTTATATTCGCACCGAAGATATTGCCCGTCTTATAGCATTTAGAAACAATCCGTCAGATGAAAGCTGGATAGGGGTGTCAAAATGAGGAGTGTAATAGATATTAAAGATTTATCCAAAGCAGAAATTGATGAGTTAGTAAAAGTTGCTGAAGATATAATATCGACTCCACATAAGTATTCAGAAAAGTGTCGCGGCAAAAAACTGGCAACATTGTTTTTTGAGCCTTCAACGCGCACAAGATTAAGCTTTGAAGCAGCTATGTATGAACTGGGCGGAAATGTTTTATCTATGTCAGATTCTGCATCCAGCTCTGTTTCTAAAGGAGAAAGTGTGTCGGATACGGCAAAGGTAATTTCCTGTTATGCAGATATTATAGCTATGCGTCATCCTAAAGAAGGTGCACCGCTTGTTGCTGCGATGAATAGCAGTATACCGGTTATAAACGCAGGTGACGGCGGACATAATCATCCTACACAGACATTAGCTGATTTACTTACAATACATCGCGAAAAGGGTAGGTTTGATAATCTCACCGTAGGACTTTGCGGAGATTTGAAATTTGGCAGAACGGTACATTCTTTGATATCAGCACTTTCCAGATATGAAAACATTAAATTTATACTTATATCTCCCCAGGAGCTTAAAGTTCCCGATTATGTTAAAAACATCATTGATGAAGGGGGATTTGAATATCAGGAGACCACTGACTTGACGAGTGTAATAGATAAGTTGGATATTCTTTATATGACACGCGTTCAGCGTGAACGTTTCTTTAACGAAGAAGATTACTTGCGACTTAAGGATAGCTATATTTTGACTCCGGAAAAGCTTGAAACCGCAAAACAAGACCTTGCGATACTTCACCCGTTGCCAAGAGTTAATGAAATCAGTGTGGCGGTGGATGAAGATAAACGAGCTTGTTATTTTAAACAGGTTTTAAACGGCAAATATATGCGTATGGCTTTAATACTCAAATTGCTGGAGGTGGAATAATTGAATATAGATTCTATCAAAAATGGTATTGTAATTGACCATATTGAAGCAGGTAAAGGAATGGAGATATATAATCTTCTTGAACTTGATACATTAGATTGTTCTGTGGCAATTATTAAAAATGCAACCAGTACTAAAATGGGTAGAAAAGATATAATCAAGATTGATGCAGATATTGACCTTGATATGGATATTTTAGGTTTTGTTGCACCTGCTGCTACAGTGGATATTATCCGAGACGGTGTTTTGGTTGAAAAGAAGAAGATGACATTGCCGGAAAAGCTAACTAATGTTATCTATTGTAAAAACCCGCGTTGTATCAGTTCCACCGAGCAGGAGCTTCCCCATATATTTAATCTGACAAATGAAAAAACAAGAGAATACAGATGTATATATTGTGAGGTAAAGGGATAATAATTAATTAACAGATTGTTCATAAAGTTTGTGTGATTTTTTAACGGCTAAATGGTATACTGCAATCAATAAACCTTGTATAAACAGTTCAAAAAGAGGAGAGATTGATTTGGGTAACAGAGAAACGTATGCGGAAGAACTAAACGTAATGCTTGATAAAGCAAATATCCAGCGTGGCTCTATTGAAGATTTGAAGAAATTCAAAGAACTTATGACATATTACCATTGTGCTATGATGGAAATGGAAACAAAGCTCAATGTATTAAATGAACAATTTGCACTTGAGAATGAGCGCAATCCAATAGAAACTATTAAATCCAGGTTAAAATCGCTGCCGAGTATAGGTGAAAAGCTTATCCGTCGCGGATACGATGTTTCGCTTAAAAGCATAGAAGAACATCTAAACGATGTTGCGGGTATCCGTGTTATATGCTCGTTTGTTGATGATATTTATATGCTTGCTGATTGCTTAAGCGAGCAGGATGACATTACAGTAATAGAACGTAAGGATTACATAAAAAAGCCCAAAGAAAATGGTTATAGAAGCCTGCATTTGATTGTTGAGATTCCTATTTTCTTGCAGAATGAGAAGAAGCAAATGCGTGTGGAGATTCAGCTCCGCACGATTGCGATGGAGTTTTGGGCAAATCTTGAGCATAAAATCCGTTACAAAAAGAATCTCGGCGCGGATATTGAAAAAGTCATAGAGCAGGGGCTAAAAGAATGTGCGCTTATAAGTGAAACATTAGAAAGTCGGATGTAGCCATGTCGTTCTGTG
>JAZNZL010000015.1:0-20811 GCA_045594925.1 Clostridia bacterium | reverse complement strand
CTGCAAGAGCCAGCTTATCACTATCGTTAATCATATCGTTATCGGCTATTACAGCAGGGAACACACCGTCATTGGCGCCGAGCACAAACAGCACCTTAATATTATCCATTTTACTGCGAGTAATATTGCCTACGAAAACCTCGTCAAGTGATGTGGGAATAAAACCTATGGTCTGTCCGGAAAACGCCGTTTGCAAAAGAGAACGGAATCGGGATACATTAACCGTTTTATCGCCAAGCAGCTCTGCAAGCTCATCAAGGGCTGTAACTATAATATTCCAGATTTTTTCATATTCCTCTCCACGCTGCACATTATCGGTGCTTTCAAAGAATTTAAGAAGCTGTTCTATTCTTCCCAGAAAGCCGGTATCATTTAAAAATTCATAAAGCGCCGCACACATATAACGAACATCGTGTCTGCCCTTTATCTTATCGTGAAATTCACCAAGGGGTTTTACATACTTATCCCTTACATCACAAAGCTTTACTGCTTCAGCCTCACCTACGCCGCTTTTTTCTATAAGGTCATTCCACTTGGCATCGTTTACCCAGCTGCTTTTATGCATATTGGTCCTGCGGCAGTAATTCTCAAGCATACACACACTCTCTATATCTGCGCCGCAAAAGCCGGATTTTAAAAATTCAAATATGTTATCCGAGCTATAATCATTAAGATAAATATCTAAAATATTCATAACATATATGATGGCACGATGATTTACAACAGGTGTTTTTTCGTCAATAAAGCAGGCTATTGAATACTTTTCAAAAACTGATTTTATATATGCTGAATAGGCACCTATATCGCTTGCAACAACGCCGATATCTTTAAACCTGTACCCACCCTCGCGGCACAGCTTTAAAACTGTACGGGCAAGATACTCTACCTCTGCATAAGGGTCTGCAGCAAGATACAGGCTGACGTTTTCGCAATCGTCGTCATAGACCTTTTTAGAATACGGAAGCAGATTTTCCTCTATAAAAGCAAGCTCTTTTTTATGCTTTCTGTCGCCTGTTAAAACAACCGGCTCTTTAAGCTCTATTCCGTTCTTTTCGCAAACTGCACGTATCTTACGCACTGTTTCCCACACTGGAGCAAACAGCACATTATCTGCATCACCGTCACAGCAAAGAGTGATTAAAACATCACTGCTGTTTTGAGCAATACTTTTTATTATCTCAAGCTCCTGAGGAATAAAGCTTGTAAACTCATCAAAGTATACAACTGTATCCCTCCAGCTTATATCCTCGCCTATTCTTTCAGCAAGCAAATGAGCGCCATCATCGGAATCAAAGCCTTGCTCAGCAATACGCGAAGCATATTCTGTGTATATCTTTACTATATCTGCAAGCTTAAGCTTCAAGCGTGCGTTAGAGCTTTTTTCTCCGGCAGCTTCAAGCTGTTGCGGTAATATACAATACTTTTTAAACTCGCCCACGGTCTTAAGGCACATATCCACAAAACCCGGTTGCGAAGCCGCCTCGGCATAATATTCAAGCTCGGCATCCGACAGGACATCTGACATAATAATACTTTTTGCCATAGGAGTAAGAACATTTTCTATGCCGGAATTTCTCTCTGCAAGGCGTATCATTTTATTAAACGACATCACCTCTGCTGTATCGGCACTGATACTTCCAACAGCAGACAAAAGCTTATGCTCGGCAATATGTGTATACTGCTCGGGCACGACAAGCACTGATTTTTTATTATCCGAAAGGCGCTTACGTATCTGCTCTGTAACATAATGGGTTTTTCCGCAGCCTGAACGGGCAAAAATCAACTGTACCGCCATATAAAAGTCCTCCTTACAAATTTTCGGCTTTATGTATGCTTTGATAATAACATATTTCAAATTAAAAGTCCACAAAAACAAAAACGGCAGCCTTTAAGCTACCGTTTCAAATTCTAATTTACGCTATTTTGCTGATTTTCACAGCAAGCTGTGATTTCTTTCTTGCAGCAGTGTTTTTGTGGAAAATTCCTTTTGCAACAGCTTTATCAATCTTTTTATATGCTTCTTTGCAAAGTGCAACAGCATTTTCCTTATCGCCGTTTGCAATATATTCTTCAAATTTTCTAATGCAAGTTTTCAAATTGCTCTTAATCATCTGATTTCTGAGTGTCTTGGTTTCGATAACCTTTACTCTCTTCTTCGCGGATTTAATATTGGGCACAGTATCCACCTCCATATTCCTCTAATAGTCACGCAAATTATTTTATCACACATTTTTTTAAAAATCAATAACTATTTTCAATTTTTATTATTTTTTTCTAATTTTTCCGATAATTCTGCTTCGGGAGTCACATACATTGTGCTATATTTCACATAAATCACCATTCCAGGCTTAGCTCCTGATGGTTTTTTTACATTATACACCTCTGTATAATCAACAGGAACCTGTGCCGATGCTCTGCCCTTACTGTAATATGCCGCAAGCATTCCTGCCTCTTCATAGGTTCTGTCGGGAACAAGCATAGCATCCTCTGTTTTTATAATAACGTGGGAGCCGTGTATTCCTTTTGTATGCAGCCAGATATCAGTGGGGCGTGAAAGCTTTAATGTTACATAGTCATTTTGCTTATTATTCTTTCCAACGTATATATCGTATCCGTCGCTGCTGACAAAATGCAGTGGTGTGGGCTTCTCCGCCTTTTTTCGCTTTGCCTCGCCACGCAGACGCACATACCCCTGTTCTGCAAGCTCATCACGTATCTGACGTATTTCTTCGCTATTATCGGCTTTCTGGAGGGCCTCTGCAACGGATTCAAGATAGTCTATCTCTTCAAGGTTTTTCTCACGTTGTTTAACTGTTTCGTTATAGGCTGTTTTTTCCTTATTATAGCGTGTATAAAACCTCTGTGCATTTTCAGCGGGAGTCAGGTCTTCTTTTAATGTTATGGTAACCTTTCCGCCGTCTTCATCATAAAAATTATCAAGTGTTACACTTTTTTCTCCCTTTTTTATTGCATAGAGATTCGCCATTATAAGATCTGCATAAACCTTATATTTTTCCCTTTTCTCCGCTTTTGCTATGGTTTCGTTCTCTATCTGCAGCTTTTTACGGCAACGGTCAAGGTTTATACTGATTACCTTAGAAAGGTCTGCGTACTTTTGCTTTAAAGATGCGGCAGACGCCTTACCTGAATAAAACCTCTCAACTGCTTCGCTCATGGTTTCAAAGGTTTTGATTTTTGCCATATCCTCATACTGACGGATATCCACAGCAGAAAAATCCATAATGTCTTTACTTTCAGAATTATATACTATCTGCGGCGAAAACTCGGCAAGCTTTACTTTTGAAAAAAACTTATCAAATGAGCCAGATATCTTTTCCTTTTTATTTTCATCATCTGCAGCGGCATCTGCACTGCCAAGTGCATCATAAACTATCTCCCTTGCCGAAAGGGGACTTATACCCATAAAGCCGTTTACAATATTTTTTGAGGCATCTCCTTCGCAGGAAAGCTTTTCCGATACTTCATCAGCTGTTACGGCAAGTGGTGACATCTTACCCTGTGACGGCGGGTTTTCATAAGTCAGTCCCGGTAATATCTGACGCAGGCTGCTTACAGTTATATCAACGTGATAGATACTGTCTATTATTCTGCCCGTATGGTCTACAAGAATTATATTAGAATGCTTACCCATAAGCTCTGCTATTAAAGTTTTAACTGACAGCTCACCCAGTTCATCACGGCTTTCAATATCTATTTTCATTACCCTTTCAAATGAATGCTGATAAACTCTTAAAATTTTACCCGCTGACAGATGCTTGCGCAAAAGCATACAAAACATTGGCGGTGTAGCCGGATTTTCAGGCTTGCTTTCCGTTATATGTACTCTGGGAAATGATGGGTTGGCACAAAGGAGAAGCTTATAATTAACTCCCCCTGAACGCACTGATATTATTATCTCGCCTCTCTCCGGCTGATAAATCTTATCCACACGTCCGCCTGACAGCTGTTCATTAAGCTCCACCGTAAGTGCACGTACGGAAATTGAGTCCATTGCCATAGTATCTCTCCCAAAAACTTACACACTCGTTAATTTCAAGTTAAAAACGGACACGGTCTGTGTCCGTTTGGTTTATTTCTTATTTACTTTACGGAATATCCGCCTTTTATCATAAGGATACAGTCTGTTTCCATATCCATTCCTCTGCCGTCATCAACGGGAACTATAAGAAGATGGTTTTTTGGTGCCTGCGAACCGTCCGCCAAATCAGTACCTGCTGTAGTATCTGCTATACCGCCTTTTTGGGTAGCGATAATCTCAGCTTTACCGGAACGCAGTATCAGCTCACAGCCGGCTTCACATATAATCCTCTTACCCGCCGGAACCTCTGCTACAACAAATGTCTGCTCCGCCGATGATGGCTTATTTGAAATTTTGCTGTCAATATACTGATAAATTTCAGGAATTACAGTGTCCTTAATATACGAAAGCGTAATTACCGGATCACTCTCAGTTCCGGGTTGTGCGTAAGACACAAAAAGCCCTCCCACAACAACACACAACGCAAGCGCTATTGATATTTTTCTTTTGTTCATATTTTTGTCCCCCTTAACAGAGTTTATTTATCCGTCGTTTTTTTAAAGTCAATCCATAAGGCCAAGACTTACAGATACAGCTTCATTTACCATGGCTATCATAGCTTCGTCTATATGACCTATCTTTTCCTTGAGGCGTTTTTTATCTATTGTGCGTATCTGCTCAAGCAATATTACCGAGTCTTTACTTAATCCGTATTCCTCTCCTTTTATCTCTATATGCGTGGGCATCTTCGCTTTATTTATCTTACTGGTTACGGCTGCCACTATTACTGTGGGACTGTACTTATTACCTACATCGTTCTGCACAATCAGCACCGGTCTTATACCGCCCTGCTCACTGCCTACAACCGGGCTTAAATCAGCATAAAAGATATCGCCTCTTTTTACTATCACTTACAATCACACTCCAGAAGTTTAGCCTCGTAGCTTATCTGCTGCTGCTCATCCGCCGGAACGCAGAACTGAGCAATATCCAGATTGATCTCTGCCATTTCCTCATAGCCTCTCTTCAAACGTGCATTTATCTCTGACTTCTTTCGCTCCTTTATATACAGGCGCATCGCATCACGTATGAACTCACTTCTGTTTATATTTTGTGAACTGGCAAAATCGTCAACTTCTGTCAATAAAGAATCAGGCAAGCTGATAAGTATCTTTCTTTGCCGTGACATTTTAATCAAGCCCCCATTCGTATACACCTTGATACACTACATTATACAAATGTTTTTTCTTAAAGTCAAATGCAGTTTATACCATCTGGCTCATTACCGTTTTATGTAAACTCCGGGGCGTGCCTGATACATCAGCAGCTGTTTTTTCCTTTACTGCACAAGCATCTGAAGCTACGGTAATTGTATTATTGCCATTAGTGATAAATATTATAACCTGTTATTTTACTGCAACAAAAATTTTTCTATTTTTATCTCTACTCTGATTTGCCCGTCTTTATCTTCTACAAACATCTTTTTGGGAACAAGCTTTTTATCTGTTTCCATAACAAGCTTGTATCTATACGGATTATCACCTGAAGCATCACATTCCAGCTTATACCCATCAGGTGTTTCGTCTATTTTACCTTTATTTTGGTAATTTACAAAAAAATAATCAGGTGAAAGCCGAGTCTCTCCTTCCATAGAGGCAGTGCGTATATTTTCGCCGTTACTCTCTACACTGCCGCCGTCAGGCGAAACAGTTATCAGCATATCGCCAAAATTCAGTTTCTGTAAACCATCTGCCGTTTTGCTGCAGGTATATTTATATGTGTTCTCTGTTTTGTTGGATTTTACCACTGCACTGCACTGTGCCTCGTATGGTGATTGAAAAAGCCGGTTAAGCCTTTCTTCAACAGACAGTGTGTCATCTTTAGCTGTGCAACCTGTAGCAAGGCTTATCACAAGTGACAGTACAGCAATTTTTTTTAGCAGAGATAATCTTCCTTTCCAACCAAATAATCTATAGCATAAGGAATATATTCCACAATATCAGACGGTGTAAGCCCGTACTCACCTTTTTCCTCTGCAGCAAGGTCTGCCGCAAGAGAGTGAACATACACAGCAGTCTTAACCGGATTTTCAACGCCCTGACCTATGAAAGAGCCTATAACTCCGGCAAGCACATCACCGGTTCCACCGGTTGACATTCCACTATTACCCAAAAGATTTACACTTACACTACCGTTTTTTTCGGCAACGACTGTTTTATGGGATTTCAAAACCACTGTAACACCCCACTTAACAGCAAAATCCGACGCAGCCTTTGCTCTGTCTGCATTGATTTCGTCTATGGTCATACCGCTGATACGTGAAAACTCCATTATATGAGGAGTCAGCACAACAGGTACACTTACATCCCTTAATACATTTATATTCCCGCTTAATGCATTTATACCATCAGCATCAATTACAACAGGGACTTTTACATTTTTTAAAATGTATTCTACCAATTTGGGAACATCTTCAGTATTTCCAAGACCGCAACCCAACACAAGCACATCCGATTTATTGGCTTTATCTGTAAGTGCTTTGGCTGATTCAAAGCTTATAACACCGTTGTTATCCTTAACCGGATATGTCATAACCTCATAAAGAGAGGTTTCAAAAATACTGTTAAGGCTTTCACAGCAGCCAAGTGTAACAAGGCCTGCACCAGCTTTAACCGCCGACTTTGATGCAAATATTCCGGCACCCGTCAAGCCCTTTGAGCCGGCAACCACGAACACTTTACCATAATCGCCTTTATGGGTGTCGAGAAGTCTTATCGGTAATGCTTTTTTTACAGAATTATATGAAATAATACTTTTATCTTCTGTATCTGTTTTTTCAACCGCCTTCAAAAACGCTGAAGCGTGCCTTTGTTGGTTTATCACAACCACAGCAGCTGCCATACCGCCATCGTGGGAAACAGACAGCTCAACGGATTTAGCACACATACGGCTGAGCAATTCATCTACATTAGGTGCAAACTTAAAATACGGCTTCCCGTTTTCTGCACGCAGAACCGCAACATCAGACAACTCAAAGCCTCGCACACCGGTACCCAACGCCTTTGAAAAGGCTTCCTTTGCAGCAAAATTTGCAGCGGCGGTTTCTGCTCCTTTTTTCTTATCAAAAAGGCATCGTTCCTCTTTAGTATAGCAACGAGTTAAAAACCTTTCGCTTAAATTTTCAAACCGGCTAACTTCTGCTATATCTATTCCTACCGGCACTGGCAACACCTTATTTCGTATGCACTCTTCCGGGTGCAAAAATTTTAAATGCTTCGAGCATCTTCTCCGTAGGCTCAAATATGAGCTTAATACGCTGTCCGTCTTTAGAAAAAATTGTGTAATATGCATTTTCGCCGTTTTTGGTAGAAGATACATTTATCACCCTTGTAAAAGAGCCGTTCTCCTCTGCAGAAAACTCTCTTTCGCCTACAGGTGCAACAAGCTCAAAGGTTTTAGCTGCAACGCTTATTACTCTTTTTCTCTTTTTGCGATTCATTATGGAATCTACATCCATTTCGCCGTTTGTCACTATATATTCGTATTCTACATTAAACATACAAATAATATAATACGAACCTAAAACTATACCCACAGACAGCAAAAATATCAGGCTTCCGTATTTTGTAAACAGAAAAAATCCCGATATGCACATCAGCACTACCGTAGCAAGAAATATTCCTACTATTGCAAGGTAATCCTTAAAATTTTTTTTCCTCTCAACAATATGTTCAGTAAAAACATCCATAATATTTCTCCTTTTATAATACACGGGCAGGCTCTGTATTACATAAAGCCTGCCTGATTTTTTACTTATTATTTTCAAATATCTTTGGATTTGGGATTTACAATATCTCTCCAGTCAAGGTCGCCCCGTTCAAGGCCGTGAACAAGAACCTCTGCTGTTGCTACGTTAGTTGCAAGAGGGATATTATGTACATCGCACAATCTCAAAAGAGCCGTAACATCAGGCTCGTGGGATTGAGCTGCCAAAGGGTCACGGAAGAAAAGCACCAGGTCGATTTCATTATATGCTATACGAGCACCTATCTGCTGGTCACCGCCCTGAGGGCCTGACAAAAACCTATGCACCTTAAGACCTGTAGCATCGGCAACCAAACCGCCGGTTGTACCTGTAGCGAACAAAGTGTGTTTTGCAAGAATTGATGTGTACGCTATACAAAACTGTACCATAAGTTCTTTTTTCTTATCGTGTGCTATAAGTGCTATATTCATCTGCAACCATCCTTTTCTGTAGATTTTTTTGTCTTTTAGTTAACCTTTGTAAAAAGTCTTTTAAGCTTTACAAAAAACTTATCCTCATCCTGCATCTCCATAATCGGAACAGGTACTCCGGTGAGTCTTTTAGCAATATTCCTATAAGCCTGCCCTGCCTGTGAATTCTCCGCCTCAGCTACACATTCGCTTTTCTCTGCTGCTATTACTATCTTAGTATCCTCCGGCACTACTCCAACCACAGGCACACAGAGAGTGTCTATAACATCGTCTACATTCATCATATACCCGTGCTTGATAAGGTTAGGACGTATTCTGTTAATAATGAATTTAACATCCTCTATCCCATATTCGCCAAGCAAATCGATTATTCTGTCTGCATCGCGGATTGCAGCCTTTTCTGCCATTGTAACCACAAGCGCCTTATCAGCACCTGCAACGGCATTCCTAAAGCCCTGCTCTATTCCCGCCGGACAGTCTATCAAAACATAGTCCGCATCTTTTTTAAGCCGCTGACACAGCTTTTTCATCTGCTCTTCGTTTATGGCTGTTTTATCACAAGTCTGTGCCGCCGGCAAAAGCATAAGGCCCGGATGACGACTATCTGTCAAAAGCGCTTTTTCATAAAGACTTTCATCGCCTATAACATCTACGATATCATAAACAACGCTATCCTCAAGTCCAAGTGCCACGTCAAGATTTCTCAATCCGATATCGGTGTCTACCAAAATAACCTTTTTACCCAAAGCAGCCAGAGCAACACCCAAATTAGCAGTGGTGGTGCTTTTACCCACACCGCCTTTTCCCGATGTTACAACTATAGCCTCTGACATACAAACCCTCCTGACAGGTTACTTACTGCCTTTATAATAATACTACATATAAATTTGCTTGTCCATATTTTATATCCAATTTTTACTTTTTTGTAATACTTTTTACGGAAGCAGGGTGTTTTTCTCAGAAATATTATCCTTATAATTTACAGCGCCAAGTCTGAAATACGCATCAAATATTTCTTTGGCAACAGGTGCAACTGAATTTCCCGAGCCGGCATTTTCTATCACCACAGACACTGCTATCTGCGGATTTTTATAAGGCGCAAATGCCACAAACACGCCATTTGCCACACCGGTTGAAACCTGTGCGGAGCCTGTTTTCGCGCATACCTCTATGGGATATTCGCCAAACACATTGGCTGCTGTTCCGCCCGGCAGACAAACCTTTCGCATACCAAGTGATACTGCTTCTTTTGTGGATTCTTTCATTTCTATACGGCCTAAAACCTCGCTGTCTGAGGAAACTGTTTCTTCGCCGGTTTGTCTGTCCCGCACATTTTTTAAAAGATGCAGCTTATACCTTGTGCCGCCATTTGCAAGCGTTGCCGTATATCCGGCAAGCTGAAGCGGTGAAAACAGATTAAAGGACTGCCCTATAGACATCTGCAATGTATCTCCAGGAAACCAACTTTGGTTAAACACCTTCTGTTTATACTGGGGGCTTGCAAGAGTGCCTTTTGTTTCACCCTCTATCTCTATTCCGGTATATTCGCCAAAGCCGATTCTTTTGCCATATTCCATAAGCTTTTCAACGCCCAGACGTCTGCCCACCTCATAGAAATAATAGTTACAGGAATCACGTATAGCGTCGGAAACATTTACGTATCCGTGAGTTTTGCCCGTATCTGAATATATCCAGCAATTAAACTTCTGTCCGTAATATTCATATACACCTTTATCTTCTATAGTTTCATAAGGTGTTACTATATTTTCCTCCAGTGCAGCAATTGACGTGAGCATTTTAAAGGTTGAGCCAGGCTCATAAGCTCCGCTTACAGCACGGTTGAACATAGGCTTTAAAGGATTTTTATAAAGCGACGAATAGTCTTTATCGAATGTTTTAAGATTAAAGGTAGGATAGTTTGCAATAGCAAGTATTTCACCGGTATTCACATCTACAGCAACGCAGGCGCCTGCCGCCGCTTCGCTGCCTCGGCTTCCTGAAGCACGAAGTGACTGTATGGTGTTTTTTAAAGCTTCTTCCGCCGCAAACTGAACGTCTGCATCTATTGTGAGCATCGCATTATTTCCGGCAACAGGTGCAACTTCACCGGTGATAAGTGCCGTTTTACCCTCAAAGGTCTGTTCCACACTGCTTCTGCCGTCTTTTCCCCGGATATATCTTTCCAGATATTTCTCCATACCATCTTTTCCGATGATATCATTCATACCATAGTTTTCATCCTTAAGCTTCTCGTACTCTTCCTGATATATAATACCAACCCTGCCGAGAATATGCGCACCAAGGGTATCATAAACGTACTCCCTGACCGGATTTGTTATTATATTTGCTCCCCCAAATTCCATACTGCGTTCCCTGATTATCATAACAACCGATACATCAACATCGGATGCAAAGGTATAGGGATTATTTATACTGAAGCTGCGCTGTGTCATCTCATACCTTACACCGGCTATTCTTCTTTTATCCTCTGCACTGTAATCAGGTGAAATATCATACTTTTTACAAAGACCTTCAAAATACGCCGGTGCTGTGTAGTCTTTCACTTTAACGCTTTTACACAGCTTTTCAACACGTTCACTGTCGCTTTGCTCATCAAAGGTGAACATAGTACCGTTTTCATTCAGAGGAAGCGTGTCTATATATTTCTGGTCATACTCATTCATAAGATTTATAAGTGAAAGTATCGTTCTATTAAGGGTTTCATCCTCTGCTGAGGTCTTCTGAAACTGTATGGCAAAACCCATTCTGTTTGTTACCAAAGTACGTCCATAACGGTCGAGTATCTCCCCTCTTGGTGCGGCAACCTTTACCGAACGTACGAGTCTGCTTTCGCTTTTAAGTGCATAATCAGCTCCGTTTACCACCTGAAGATGTATAAGCCTTACAAGTATAAGAAATGCCAGAGCTGCCGTAAGCACATACGAAAACACTATTTTATTACCGCTTTTTTCAGGCATTTCCCTACACTCCTTTCTTTAAATACATACAGTTAAATCAATCAAACAAAGACCGTCCGCTTTTTATACGCATAAATTTACTGCAAAAGGCATACAGCAGCAGAGTTACCACTCCGTTATACAGCGCCTCCACCACAACCACACGCATCAGCACATACCAAAATGACGGCTCGCCGAATATGGCAAAATTGAAAACCGAAAACAGAGTTTCGTACACAACAGTACATACAATCACTAAAAAAGCCGCCGAGCGGGGAGTTTCTCTAAAAAAATCCTGACCAAAGTAAGCAATCCCCAGTGCAAGATACATCATAAGCAGTGCGTTAAAGCCTAAAACCCTGCCCGCAGATATATCCAGCAAAAATCCCGATACCACCGCAAACACTGCAGATGGTATGGGTTCATTTATAAGGGAAAAGCAAACCACAAGCACCAGCAAAAGAGAAGGCGACACTTTAAATATTGCCGCCTTTTGCACAAGGGTTGTCTGCAGAATAAAAGCAACAAAAAGCAACACATACGAAAGCACATATCGTTTTTTCCGTTTACTTATATCAAGCACAGACTTACCTCCTATATTTTTTATTTTACTTCAATGCTGTTATTACAAAAACCTCCGAAACAGCATCAAAATCCACCGCCGGCTCTATGATTGCATTTTGAGACAAGCCGGTACCATCGTCAGTTACTTCCTTGATTTTTCCTATATAAATCCCCTTAGGGTATATTCCGCCCATACCCGAGGTTTCAAGATAGTCGCCTACGGTTATTACAGAATTTCTGTTTACGTACACCATTCTGCATAATCCCTGCTCCTGAAGCTTCAAATCTCCCTCTACAACAGCCGCATCGCCGGTCCTGTTTACAACAGCAGCTACTGACGCTGTGGAATCTATAACAGAAATTACCTTTGAATATGTAGTTCCTGCTTCCGCTACATAACCTACTAATCCTTTATCCGTTATAACCGGATTATAAAGAGCTATTCCGTCTGCTGTGCCTTTATCAATAGTGAAAGAATTAAACCAGTTTCCCGCTTCTTTTGCTATAACCTCTGCTGTCTCCGTTTCATATTCCGTTTGCCTTTCACGCATCTCGAGCATTGAACGCAACCTGGTGTTTTCTTTTTTTAGCTCTTCAGTTTCGCGAACTTCCTTTTCTAAAATATTTATACGTTCAACAAGCTCTTCATTCTCTGACTGATACTCCTTCATATTAAATACAAACGTGAAAAAGCCCTGAGTAGAGTTTATCATTGAACTTATTACCTTTTGCACCGGTGACACAAGTACACCTACTGCATTACTTACAAAATTTGGCTTTAGTGACGGAATTGTGGACAGTGCCATAATTACCACAAGCAAAACCGTCACGGCAGAGAGAATTATCTTGCCTTTGTTACGCTCAAAAAACGGCATTTGTCCACCTCCTCCGGTTTATGATTTTATTAAAGCTTAATTACATTCCTTTTGATTTTATGAGAACCTTCTTGAGTATATCTATCTCCTCCAAAACCTTACCTGTTCCGAGAACCACACAATCAAGAGGTGTTTCTGCTATATTTACAGGCATTCCGGTTTCAAGCTCTATGAGTCTGTCAAGACCTCTCAAAAGCGCTCCACCGCCGGTGAGCATAATTCCGCGTTCCATAATATCTGCTGAAAGCTCAGGCGGAGTCTGTTCAAGAGTATTTTTAATTGCATCTACTATACTTGTAAGAGGCTCGTCCAGAGCTCTGCGTATTTCCTGTGATGTAATGAAGATATTTTTAGGAAGTCCTGTAATAAGGTCACGACCGCGTACTTCCATATTAAACTCTTCAGCCATTTCAAATGCTGAACCGATTTCAAGCTTGATTTTTTCGGCTGTTCTCTCACCGGTCATAAGATTACATTCTTTTTTAATATACTGGATGATAGCATCGTCAAATTCGTCTCCGGCAACACGCAAAGACTGACTGGTAACTATTCCGCCAAGAGATATTACGGCAACCTCACTTGTTCCGCCGCCGATATCTACCACCATACATCCGGTAGGCTCTTCCACCGGCAAATTAGCTCCTATAGCCGCCGCCATAGGCTCTTCAATAAGGTATACTTCCTTTGCTCCGGATGCAAGGGTTGCTTCCTCAACAGCTCTTTTTTCTACCTCTGTAACACCTGAAGGCACGCATACAATTACACGGGGCTTTATTATTCCAAGTCCTGTCTGAGCTTTTTTGATGAAGTACTTAAGCATTGCCTGCGTAACCTCAAAATCTGCTATTACACCGTCTTTAAGAGGACGTATTGCTACTATATTACCGGGTGTTCTTCCAAGCATAGCCTTTGCATCGTTTCCAACAGCAAGGACTTGTCCTGTTTCTTTATTGATAGCAACAACTGATGGTTCATTTGCTATTATACCCTTACCCTTCATATGAACAAGAGTATTGGCAGTACCTAAGTCAATTCCGATATCTTTTTTCATTTTTCTGTCTCCTCACATTTTATAATGAAATATTAAATTCTTTTTTTATCAAAGTACCCAATGCGCACAGCGGTAAGCCTACCACATTGAAAAAGTCTCCCTCTATGCGGTCCGCAAAAAGCGACGCCCTGCCCTGAATACCATAAGCACCAGCCTTATCAAAAGGCTCTTTACTTGCTATATAATCAGCAATTTCTTCATCCGAAAGTTCTCTGAAGTGAACATCGGTAACCTCATATCCGGAAACAGTTTTTCCATTACCTGCATCCGTTACGGAAAAGCCCGTATACACCTTATGAGTATTACCGGAAAACATCTTAAGCATCCTTTCGGCATCTGCTTCATCTGTCGGCTTACCGATGATTTCACCGTTATACACCACAACAGTATCTGCAGCTATCACATAATACCCTTTTTCATACCTTGCTGACATCGATGTACCCTTAAGCACCGCCAATTCCTGAACATACAGTTCAGGCGGCAAATCTTTCGGCACACCGCTTTCATCAGCGCCGCTTACAGCTACCAGAAAATCCAGACCCAGATTTTTTAAAAGTTCATAACGTCTGGGGGATTTTGAAGCAAGTACAAATTTTACTTTTTCCATATTATCTACCTTTTAATTAAATTTCAATCTTTTTATACTCTCTTTTGCACAATATCCGCAAGCTATACCGAACACCACCGAAAGCATCAGCAAGCCTGACAGGTACAGCCAGAGGGAATTACTGCGTACAAACAGCCACGCAACAACAGTCTGTGCTATATTATGCGTTGCCGCGCCCAAAACGCTTACCCCTATTATACTGATGCGGCTGTCTAAAAACTTTTTTAAGTATATCATTACAAAAGTGCTCAAAACCGCGCCAGAAAAGCTATACATAAAAGCATTCATACCACCGTAAAGTGTGCAGGCAACAGTTGTGCGCACAACGCTCACAGCAAGTGCAGATGCACCGCCCATAGTATAAAGCGCAACAAGTGTTACAACATTGGCAATCCCAAGCTTGCCACCGGGAACTGCTGTTAGAATCGGCAGCATACTTTCAACGATACTCAAAACTGCTCCCGCACCCGAAAGCACAGCTACAATGAGAAGCTTTTTCAAATTACTCATCAATTTCACCCATTAAAGACCAGGTTTTAGGATCGGTTATTTTTACATTTACAATTTTACCTATAAGTGATTTGTCGCCTTTAAAATGCACAAGCTTACCGCCGTCTGTTCTGCCGGTAAGGGTCGACGGGTCTGTTTTACTTACGCCCTCTACCAACACAGGCTCTATTTTATTAAGATAGGTATTATTTATTTCTGCACAGATACGATTCTGCACATCCAGCAAGCGATTGAAGTTTGATTTTTTCTCCTCAGGACTTATTACATCCTCCATAGTGGCTGCCGGAGTTCCGGTGCGTTTTGAATATATAAACGAAAACACTGTATCATAACGGACTCTTTCCAGCAAATCAATAGTATCTTCAAATTCCTCAGTGGTTTCACCGGGAAAGCCTACGATAATATCTGTAGATATTGTAATATCAGGCATATATTCCCTCGCTTTATCAATCAACGAAAAATATTTCTCACGGGTATAGCCACGATTCATACTTTGTAAAACCCGATTGTTTCCGCATTGCACAGGAAGATGCAGCTGCTTACATATATTTTTATGCTTACTCATTACCTTAAGCAAATCCTCGCTGATATCTTTAGGATGAGATGTCATAAACCGGATTCTCTCCACACCCTCTATCTGTGCCACCTCATCTAAAAGGCACGCAAAATTTGTGTCGCCGCCTTTCCCATAAGAATTAACATTCTGTCCCAGCAGCATAATTTCTTTATACCCATTCGCTACGGCATCACGTACTTCGGCAAGGATATCAGCTTTTGCTCTGCTTCGCTCCCTGCCACGAACATAAGGTACTATACAGTAAGTGCAGAAATTATTGCATCCGTACATTATACTCACAGATGCGCACACTCCGTCATTACGCACCATCGGCAAACCTTCGTGTATTTCACCATCAATATTTTCAACATCAACTATAAAATCGTGCTCCTGCTCTGCTCTGCGAACAAGCTCTCTGAATTTATGAAGTGCGTGAGTGCCGAAGACAATATCCACATGCTTATACACTTTTTTAATTCTTTCAGCGACCTTGTCCTCCTGCATCATACAGCCACAAACAGCTATTATAAGCTCAGGTTTTTTGCTTTTAAGGCCTTTAAGTGCACCAAGATTTCCATACACCTTAAGCTCTGCATTTTCCCTTACAGCACAGGTATTATACACTATCAAATCAGCTTCAGTCTTATCACCGCAAGGCACGTAACCCATCTCAAGTGCCATACCGGCAAGCTTTTCAGAATCACTGACATTTTGCTGACAGCCATACGTTTCGATATATATTTTTTTACTCAATTTTTTTACCTCTGTTTTATGTGTTTATCCTAAAAAGGATACAGTTAACCATTATACAGACTTATCATATCACAATTATTTTACGTTGTAAATAAAAAATAATCCGTTTTTTAACAGTTTTCTGCATTATTTTTAAATGCATTATTGATTGAATTTACAAAAGGTGATATAATTACAATATATCTTTTACAAGGAGTAGTTACGTATGAAAAACAGACTGATTAAAGCGTTTTTATTATCCGTTGCGGTTTTTGCGTTATTACCGTTATCTGCTTTTGCCGCAGACGAGATAAGCGTTTATGTAAACGACAGCAAAATTCAATTTGATGTTAATCCTCAGATTATAAGTGACAGAACCATGATTCCCTTCAGGTACGTGGCAAATGCATTTGGCGCGGAGGTAGACTACAACGAAGCTAACGGCGAAAAAGTGGTTACGGCTTCTAATGATGGTATGAATATTTATATGACTATAGGAAAAAAGGAAGTCATTATAGAAGAAAACGGACAGAAATCACAGATTATATCTGACGTGGCACCGCTGATTTCAGACAGCAGAACGCTTGTGCCGGTTCGTCTTATTGCGGAAACCTTTGGATGCGCAGTGGGATGGAACGGCGAGATGAAGCAGGTTATAATAATAACTCCCGATAAAATCATTGACAAGTTTTACGCCACGAAAGCCGGTATTTATAACAAAATGTTAGAACCTGACATTGAAAGCTTTAAAGGTGAATATTCCGTGCTTTTCAGCGCCGGTGACCAAAGGATTTCCGCTTCACTGCTTATTGACGACAAAGCTGTTTCCTGCAACATAGTTACCAATGAAGGTACAGCTCAGGTTGTTACTACCGATGAGCTTATATACACCAGAGTCAACTCAACTGACGATGGGGACTGGGTTGTTTTGACAATTCCTGAATTTGCAAAAACATATCCCATAGCTGATACTGACGGGCTTATTATGAACCTTATCGCCAGTGCATTTATTGACAGCTACATAGAGAAAAGTCCTACGGATTCCGCTTATGCAAAATTAGAGGCTATGTTTGCTTCTATTTGCTCTGACGATGCAATCAAGATTTCCCGTGACGGCAAAAGCTACACTGCAGAGCTTGATACACGTACTTTAAGCACTGACCCTCAAATGCATACGAAAATAAAAACAACTGTAGCCGATGCAAAGTTTAAAGAGCTTGCAATAAAAAGCCACAGCAAATACCTTGATTTTGACCTGATTATATCTCACATAAGCGACAGTGCCGTGCCAAAGATTCCGACAATTAAATAAGTAACATTTGCATTAACGTAAAAGACGTATTTTCAATGAAAATACGTCTTTTTTAATTTATATTCTTGAATATATTTCATTAAGGCGTCTGAAGCGGTGGCGGTCTATACCGTCAAGCTGTTCCTTTGTTATCCTGAAAGACCAGTTGCCATCTGCTGTTCCGGGCGTATTCAGGCGGGTATCAGAGCCATATCCCAGCAAATCCTGTATCGGCATAATCACAAGGGACGAGTGAGATGAAAGCATTGTGCGGATTATTGCTTCGCACCCGTTTTCCCATATCTTATCCCTGTGGCCGCAATACTCCAGCATATACTTCCTTGTATCATCGTCAAGCTCCCACAGGTATCCCAAAAGAGTGTTATTATCGTGAGTGCCTGTGTATGCCACACAGTTACTTATGTAATTATGAGGTAAATGCGGTGATGCGCTATCACCCATAAAAGCAAACTGGAACACACGCATACCCGGAAATCCACTATCCTCTACAAGCTTTATGACGTCTTCCGTTATAACCCCAAGGTCCTCTGCTATAACAAGTGCATCGCCTGCAGACTCTTTTATAGCTTCAACAAGCTTAATTCCGGGGCCCTTAGTCATTTTACCCTCTTTGGCGGTTTCTGCATCGGCAGGCACCTCCCAAAATGATTCTACAGCCCTGAAATGGTCTATCCGTATTCCGTCAAACAATTTTGTCATATGCGATATCCGGTCACGCCACCAACGAAAATCTTCTTTTTCCATAGCGGACCAGTCATAAATAGGATTCCCCCACAGCTGTCCGTCTTCACAAAAATAGTCCGGTGGTACGCCGGCAACTGTAACGGGAGCATTTTTTTCATCAAGCCTGAAAAGATGCTTATCCGCCCATACATCACTGCTGTCCAAATCCACATATATAGGAATATCGCCTATTATTTTAATGCCTTTACTATTGGCATAATCTTTAATCTCTGCCCACTGTGCAAAAAACTCATACTGTATAAACTTCCACATAAAAAGCTCATCTTCGTCTGCTTTGTCTGTTTCCCACTCCTGCCAGGGCTTGCTGTCATTGGCTTTTTTAAGTGACATAAACAAACAGAATTTATCAAGATACGGATTACCCACCACAAATTCTTCTACACATGATTTATCAGCTACTCTTTGTGATGCGTTTTTTAAAACCGTCATACGTTCAGCATACAATCTTTCGTATTCGCAAATGTATGGAGTCAGCTGTTCCTGTGATTTAAGCTCTTCTTCGGTAACAAGTCCCTTTTTATACAGTTTTACAAGGTCAACAAAATAAGGATTACCCGCAAAGGCAGATGGTGATTTGTACGGAGAATTACATTCATCGGAAAGCCCGAAAGGCAACACCTGCCAGTATGTATATCCACATTCCTTTAAAAAATCTATAAAATATTTTGTCTCATCGCCAAAGCTTCCTATGGAATATTGACCAAACAATGATGATACGTGCATAAGCACGCCGCTTTTTCTTTGCATTATCCTGCCCTCCGTTATATCAAAACAGATTTAAATACTGCCCACACACCCTCATCAGGTGGGTTTTTAGAATATATTTTGCCTGCTGTTTCTATACTATGCGAAAAAAGTGCTATATTACCATCTATTCTGCTTCCGTATTTTTTATCACCCGCAAGGGGATGCTTACGGCTTGAAAACTGCACCCTTATTTGATGGCTTCTGCCGGTTTTGAGCTTAACAGACACAAGTGAACATTGAGCGCCGTTATACTCGCCTTCACACAAAACTTTGTATTCAAGAAGTGCCTTCTTTACGCCTTTTCGCTCTCTTTTAACAACAAAGCTTTTATTTTTGGAAGAATCCTTAAAAAGCAAATCTTCCATTATACCTTCTTTTTCACAAAATGTACCCTCACACACAGCAAGATACGTTTTTGTAAAATCCGTCTGCTGTGAAATCTTTTTACTTAAGCTTGCTGCTGCCTCTTTGTTCTTTGCGTAAACCATAACCCCGCCCACAGGCACATCAAGTCGGTGAAGTGTAAATATTTCGCTTTCAAGCTGTTGTGCAAGCTCCTCCGGCAGGCCGGTCTCCGACGAAAGACCTACCGGTTTTACGCAAAAAACTATATCTTTATCTTCGTACAAAATATCTATCATATTTTACCTCATTTATGCCAAAGCATAATATAGACATACTGTTTTTATACTGTTTTTCTGGCTGTCGAGGACGCCAGCCCCTACATTTTTCTTAAACACTTTTCCTTAAAACCCGCGAGAATACTGGATTTTCTCGCTCCCGATAGTGTATGTAAATATCAAAATCGGCAAACTAATGTTTTAAATTGTATGGACTTGACACGAGTAAATTCATGGTGAAATAGTATATATGATCCTACTATTTTGCAGTGCCAATATCCCTAAATAAAATATTAAATTTCTCCAAACCATAAACTATGTTGTTCCCGTGTGACGGTTTTGGTTCAAACTGCATTTTAATTATTTCTATATATGAAAACCCATATGCATTACTAATAACAAACTCACAATTCAAATATAATTTTTGATCGGGATCGTTTGGTAATTTTGATTTTGTGGAACACTTGTATTTCCCCTCATAGTCAACAAAATGCTCAATCTCCTTAATCAAAATAACAGAACCATTCTTTTCTAGTTTTATGTGCCTTATCGTACCAAAAGAGTTTCCAAAATTTTTAAACTCTAGTTCTAAATCTCTCGATGTTGGTAACATGGTAGTAGTTAGTTTTAAGTATGGCATTTTCTCCCTAAGACTTATTTCCATTACATTTTCACTTAAATCGTTAGCCTTTTTGTTTTGCCATACGGCTACAATTCCCAATATAATCGTACCTATAAAGGATAGAACAGCTCCATAATACCCCAATGCATCCCCTGCTGTCCACTCAGCTTCAAAAATATTTATATTGGATTCAATTTTAAACAGCAAATTAATTCCAAATGGAACACCAATCATCAGTACAACGAATACCACTATACAAATTATTATAAATAAAACCTTGTGTTTCTTTATCCATTCAACCATATTAATCCTCTTTTAAATCAACAAATTCATCATTTGTATTTTTTGAAGTTTTTCGCTTTTCTTTTGCACAAATTGGACATCCATTTCCTTTATTTCTACCGCATATTATCGCCTGCCATTCGTGTCCTTTGCTACACTTCCACCATACTTTTTTATCGCTATTAGGTAATACATCTGCTGGTGTTAATTCTTCATTTTTTTCATAATTCCACTCTTGTGCTAACAAAGGAGCAACATTTAAAATGCTGTTTTCCTTTGACAAAGTTATGTAACAATTTAAGATATCGCTTCTATCCCTTGCAATATCAAAAAAACTATTAGAAACCTCAACGCCTA
>JAZNZL010000014.1:0-3248 GCA_045594925.1 Clostridia bacterium | reverse complement strand
GAGAGCATTTCTTTAACTTTTTTATTTATCTCTTCCTTGGGGACTTTCTTCTCCCTCAAAGGAAACGCTACATTTTCAAACACGTTAAGATGCGGAAACAGTGCGTATTTCTGGAAAACGGTATTTACATTACGTTTATGGGGCGGAAGGTCATTGATGCTTTCTCCCATAAACACAACATCGCCTTCGTCTGGGCTTACAAATCCACCTATCATACGGAGCAGTGTAGTTTTACCGCAGCCTGACGGACCCAGCAGTGTGAGAAACTCGTTATCGTGAATATCAAGGCTGATATTATCAAGTATCTTTTCTCCGTCAAAGGATTTAGATATATTTTTCAGTTCTATGATTTTTTTCATACACTGTTCCCCCTGTACTTCTCTGCCACACAAAAAAGCGGCATATTGCCTGTAGGCAACATACCGCTTGCAAGACACAAATACTGCACTTTTTAAAAAGTACATAATACTTACGTATCTCAATGGGTTCAGAGTCTATATAGCAAAGAATACTTTTACTACTCTTATTGACCATTTCACAAGTTATATGCCACCCGGCACCGGTTTATAGTAACCAACTTATAAAACTTGAGCTTCTAACTCAATCAATAAGGCAACAGAAGTTGCCAACTGCTTTATGCAGTTTTCGGCATTTGACCCGGCTGTCCGTATGGCCTTGGCCGATGATACACCGGCGGTCGTATATCTTGCTTCGGAAAACTCTTTCCGATTGAGATGATTTGAATTATATCACACTATATTTACTTTGTCAACCTATTTTACATACACCGTTATCTCTTTATCTTCAGCGTAGAGGTTTTCTGCAATTCCTCTTCCTGAAGTGAGTAGGTCTTTATATGCTTATAGCTTACAAGCTTTTCATTTAGATTTTCTATAAAAGCCTTGATTTTCTCTTCTGCTTCATCGGCACTATAGTCAGTGTTATACACAATCTTTGCGTGGATACAGTCTTTATCTTCCTTTTTATCGTTTAAAACTATACATTCCTTTACTGCGTCACATTCTCCCAAAAGTGCCTCAAGCTCTTCGGGGAATACATTCTTACCATTATTTAAAACAATTACATTCTTTTTTCTTCCGGTGATAAAAATAAATCCGTTTTTATCAATATATCCCATATCTCCCGTATGCAGATAGCCATCCTTTACAGGCGATTCACCATTATACTTATAATAGCCAAGCATTATATTTTCGCCTTTTGCCACTATCTCGCCGATACCGTCTTCGTTTTTATCAACTATTTTTACATCTACACCGGGAAGAGCCTTACCCACTGAACCAAGACGCATATTCTCCGGATTCTCCGCAGATATTACAGGCGAGCTTTCCGTTAAGCCGTAGCCCTGTATAGTAAGCACTCCAATATCGTTAAACCACTTCTGATTATCGCTCTTACACGCAGCCGCGCCAACTATAACCAGTCGCAAGCCGCCGCCAAGACCGTCTATTATCTGCTTAAACAGTTTTCGGCGGATATCTATACCAAATTTTTTCAAGAATTTCGAAATCTTTATTCCTTTTTCCACTGTTTCAAGCTTACCTGCTTTCTTAAGCTTTTTCATTACTGCCAGTTGTATTTCTTCAAGTATTCTCGGCACGCACACAAGCACTGTAACTCCGTACTCAGTCAGACACTGTGCTATACGCAGACCTTCGCAGAACACGTTACACATTCCATTTGTGAGAAACAGCACAACCTGTATAACACCAAAAGTATGATGGAACGGCAAAATAGCCATATTAACATCTGTTTCATAAAACTTTTCCCATTTATTAAGACCGTGCACGTTGGATATGATATTTCTCTGGCTAAGCATTACCGCCTTTGACTGTGATGTAGTTCCTGATGTGAAAAGAAGTATGCTCATCTTTTCTGTATCTATTGTGATATTATCATATTCAGCTGTTTTTTTATATCCTGATGCTACTTCCCTAAAGCTTTCATTATCCATACGGATTTTTACTATATCTTCCTTACCGCTTAAAGCCTGCTCAAACATTTCCGTATAAAATATTGCTTCTGCCTCAGAACGCTCAAGCTGTTCGAGGATTTCATCGGCGAAAAGTCCGCTATCCAAAGGTACTATCACAGAATCTATACTGAGCACTGACAAATACACCAGCATCCACTCATAGCAGTTTTTACCTATAACCGCAATCCTCTTACCTCTAAGATTATTATCTATAAGGTAACTGCCTACCCTTGACACCTGGTCTTTCAAAATTGAATATGTAATATCTGTATATGTTACATCTCTGCCGTTTTTATGCTTTATTTTAAATGCTGTTCTCTCGCCGTACTTATCAGCCGTCATATCAAGCAATTCTCTCACATTACTATACTGTTCCATAATACGCCTCCAAAACTATATTATCTAGTATTTAATACTATATTACCATATATTTCTGACTATGTCAACAAAATTATTGTATTTTTATCTCGTTTATGGTATGATGTTTTCAAAAGGTGGAATTTATTATGTATATTAAAAAAGAATCTGTAGCTACATCATTTAACGAGCTTGAGCAAATCCTCACAAGCTACTCCCTGCCGCTATGGGATGAGCTTCCGGAAATTGAGCTGTATATGGATCAGGTAATATCTATGCTTACAAAATATTTGAAGATTTACCACAAGCCTGACGAAGAGGACAAAATCATTACTCCGTCTATGATAAACAACTATGTTAAGCTTAAGTTTATGCCGGCACCGGTAAAGAAAAAATATTCAAAGGTGCATCTGGCATATCTGCTGATTATAGGCACACTGAAGCACACTCTTGATATGGCAACCATACAGAAAATTATACCCCCTGATATAGATGAAGATGAGGTTAGGCTTATTTTTAATTCTTTTGTTAAAAACCAGAAAAAAGCCTATGCATACGTCACCGACAAGGTTAAAAACGTTGCCGTTCCCATTCTGGAAAACGAAGGTGACAGTCAGGAAAGGCTTAACGACCTGTTAATTCAAGTATCAACCTCGGCAAACATATTTAAAATATTTACTGAGAAAATCACATCACAAAGTGAGGAATAACAAAGCGTCTTCGACGCACGCCTGAGGCGGGCAAAGAATAAATAACGCTTTGTTAACCCATGTGCGTTTTTCGAGCATAGCGAGAAAAAATTTCGCACGGGATTGCAATATTTTTGTTTTATACTATAAAATAAAAATATCCAACTTCAAATGAAGCTGGATATTTTTATTTATTTTAATTATTATTT
>JAZNZL010000013.1:0-3741 GCA_045594925.1 Clostridia bacterium | reverse complement strand
AACAGCGGCAGTCACAAGGATATGAATGTTGATACATTTATGCGAAGTGCAGCTGCGTTAAAGCCGTATTTTAAAAGGTGTGTATCTATCGGGGTACAGACACAGAAAAAACCTTACAGCGAAGTGTTTCTACTATTAAAGCAAGCCGGAATCTGCGCAGAAAATGATATGTTTGCTGCAACAGAGGGGGTTAACACCCACAAGGGTATTATTTATTCTATGGGTATAATCTGTGGAGCAATAGGAAGACTGTGGCGAGCAGATGCACCTTTATCTGATATTGACTCTGTTTTTACAGAGTGTATGAAAATATCCCGTGATGCAGTAGAAACAGATCTGCAAAATGCAAAGGGCACCACATCAGGAGAAAGGCTTTACATAGAAAAAGGCTTAAGGGGAATACGAGGTGAGGCGGCATCAGGCTTTGCAAGTATCAAGAACGTAAGTCTGCCCATATACAAAAAAGCGCTTGCTGACGGATTAAGTGACAATGACGCGGGAGTAGTTGCGCTTTTGCATCTTATTGCAAATGTAAAAGACACCAATCTCCACAGCCGAGGCGGTGAAGAGGGTGCAGTATTCGCTGAAAAGTACGTGAAAGGGTTGCTGGGAAAACACCAATACCCGCCGAAAAAGGAAATTGAAAAGGCAGATGAAGAATTTATCAAACGCAATCTATCGCCCGGCGGTTGTGCGGATTTACTGGCAATCACATATTTTGTATATACACTATATAACACAAAAAGGTCGCAGTAGTTTTAACTGCGACCTTGATTTTTTATTATTATTTATTATTTTTCCGTACGGTTCTTCTTAGCAAGCTCCGAAATCTGCTCAAAATGTGATATCACATATGAGTAGCCGTTTTCGCTATGTGGTATAAGGCAGTCTGAGCAATCTTTAATGCCGTCCTCTATGTATTTAAAATTACCTCCGCACTTATCACCCAATGCATACAGCGGACAATAGCAGAACAGGCAGTTGAAATTCTCCCCCGCGTTTTTATGACAAGGGTAATACTGGCACTCTTTATTGGCAAAAAAGGAAAAATTATTTTTATTTTCCATACAAATCACTCCTAAGATTTCGTTTTATGATTATTCCATAACGCTGATTGCTGTTTCAAGTGCGGAAACTATTTTATCAAGAGGCATACCGGATATACCATCTTTTGTAAGCTCCGGTGTTAAAGGCACGTGAACAAAGCCTGCTTGCGTATTTGTCCCGGAAAATTTATGAAGCAAATTATAAAACAGGTCATTACACACGTACACGCCTGCAGAGTATGAAATCTTAGCAGAAAGCCCCTTTGCCTTTACCGCCTCTGCCATTTTCCTTACGGGAACAGTGGCAAAATACGCTGCCGGTCCGTTTTCAACAACAGACTCATCCAACGGCTTAAACCCTGAATTATCAGGAACAGACGCTGTTTTAATATTTACGGCAACCTTTTCAAAGCAGATGGCATCTCTGCCGGCGGCAACGCCTGTGCAGAGTATAATATCTGGCAAAAGCTCATTGGCTTTTGATATAACACACTCTGCCGCCCTGCCAAATTCCACGGGCAGTTTTAACTTGGTAAGAGAAAAATTGCCAACTGTATCGGGCATTTGTGATACGGCCTCCCAGGACGGATTTTTACTTAATCCACCAAAAGCTTCAAATCCCGTTATAAGAAGTTTCTTTTTATTCATATACATTACTCCGGATATTTTTTGAATTGATTATAGCTCTTTATATAAAAATCTAATAGCTGTATTACACCTGCTCTATTTCAGCAAACCTCTCTGCCACCATCACCTGTACCGCTTATATAAAACGATGCCTCGTAACCAAATTTTTCTAAATAGGCGTCACCGACGGTTTTAATATATGTATCAATTGCATTATCTCTTATAATTGCAACAGTACAGCCTCCAAAGCCCGCACCTGTCATTCTTATACCAAGAACACCATCTATCTTTCTGCCCTGTGATACAACAAAATCAAGCTCTGCGCAGGTAACCTCATAATCATCCCGAAGCGAATCGTGGGATGCATTCATATACTGCCCGAAGGCTGCTATGTCGTTATTTTTCATAGCAGCAACGCTCCGTTTTACCCTATCACACTCATAAACAACGTGCTTTATACGCTTTCTTGTAGTTTCATTTTCAATTGCGATTTTATACTTTTCAAACTGCTCTGCCGTCACATCAGCAAGCTGATGTATATCAGGAATAACAGTCTGCAGTGCTTTAAGACCTTCTTCGCACTCTGCACGTCTTTCATTATATTTTGAACTGCCCAGAGAATGCTTTACATTGGTATTTGTAAGCACTATTTTACTATCGCCCAGCTTTAGCGGTATGTGTTCGTACTCTAAAGTTGCACAATTGAGATATACTGCGTGGTCAGCCTTTCCCATAGCGGATGCAAACTGATCCATAATTCCGCATTTTACATCTATGAAATTGTGCTCTGCTCGCTGGGATATAAGCGCCATTTCTATCATATCAAGTTCTTTTTTTATGCCGGCTTTTTCGTTGGCAAAGGTTGCAAGGCATATAGCAGTGGAAACCTCTATTGCCGCAGAAGACGAAAGCCCCCCACCGTGAGGCACTGTATCGTGATACAACAAATCGCATCCGCAGATGGTGAAGCCAGCATTCATAAGCTCTATCGCCACACCTATCTGATAATCGCCCCATTTAAGCTGACCCTTAAGCTTATGCATATCCGAAACTGTTGTTTCCACCACAAAGTCAAGGTCAGTTGCCTTAAGACGAATTATATCATCATCCCTTTTTTTCGCAACGATAGTGGTATTCATCGTCAAAGCCACAGGCATAACACAGCCGCCGCAATAATCAATATGCTCACCTATAAGATTCACTCGTCCCGGAGAAGCAAATACCCGAAGCTCACCATCCCCGAAGGTGTCCGCGAAAATTTTTTTCATCTCGTTTATTTCCATATAGATTTTCTCCGTATATAAACCTTAAAAAATCACAGCAGTATACTTTTGTTTTAAACAAATTTCGGCAGGTAATCTCCGTGCGCCTCTATAAGCTCATCCACCATTTTCTTGATAGTATCAATATCAAGCTCGCTTGCTGTATGCGGGTCCATCATAGCCGCCTGATAGATATGCTCTTTTTTAAGGGTTCTTGCAGCCTCAATGGTTAAAAGCTGAACATTGATGTTTGACATATTCATAGCCGCACACTGCAAAGGCAGCTCGCCCACGTAGCAAGGCGTAATACCCCTTCCGTTAACAAGGCAGGGAACCTCTACACACGCATTTTCAGGAAAATTAGAGATTAGATGTCCTTTATTTAACACATTTCCGCCTATCTCATAAGGAATATTTTCAACAATGCTCTGCATTATCCAGGATGCGTATTCATAGCTTCTTGTGTGTTCCTTTATACCGTTTTCAGACAGCTCGCTATACTCTTTCTTCCACGCGTTAATTTGCTTAACGCAACGGCGAGGATACTCGTCAAGCGGAATATTGAACCTTTCTATAAGTTCAGGATACTTACTCTTAATATAGAAAGGATTATACTCTGCGTTATGCTCGCTGGACTCGGTACAATAGTACCCGAAATTTCTTATGTAATCCATACGCACTTTATCATCATTTTCAGGCTGTGCAATATAATCATCGACGTTTGCATTAATCTGCGGATAAAGGTCTACTCCATTTCTATCCTTAAGCTCAAGCAACCACGCCATATGATTGATTCCGGCAATCAG
>JAZNZL010000012.1:0-1625 GCA_045594925.1 Clostridia bacterium | reverse complement strand
ATATAGACCACGGCAAATCCACGCTTGCTGACAGGATACTTGAAAAAACAGGTGTTCTTACCGAACGTGAGATGCAGGATCAGATACTGGATAATATGGACCTTGAGCGAGAAAAGGGTATAACCATAAAAGCCAGAGCCGTAAAGGTTGTGTATAAGGCAAAAGATGGCGAGGAGTATATATTTAATCTTATAGACACACCCGGTCACGTAGACTTTAATTATGAGGTATCACGTTCTCTTGCAGCTTGCGAGGGCGCCATACTTATAGTGGATGCGGCACAGGGTATAGAGGCGCAAACTCTTGCCAATACCTACCTTGCCGTAGACCATAACCTTGAGCTTGTTCCGGTTATAAATAAGATAGATTTGCCCAGCGCCAGACCTGATGCGGTTAAAAATGAAATTGAGGATATCATAGGTATAGAAGCTCAGGATGCGCCTCTTATTTCGGCTAAGCAAGGGATAGGAATAGAGGAAGTTCTTGAAAAGGTGGTTGAGTGTATTCCTGCACCGTCAGGGGATGAATCTGCGCCTTTGAAGTGTCTTATATTTGATTCTTATTATGACTCCTATAAAGGCGTAATTGTATATGTGCGTGTAATGGATGGTGAGATTGCACCTGGAACTGATATAAGATTTATGGCTACCGGAAAGGAATTCAATGTAGTAGAGGTTGGTTCACTGTCACCTCTTGGGATGATACCTTCAGAATCCCTTAAAGCCGGTGATGTAGGCTATATTGCGGCAAGTATCAAAAACGTAAGCGATGCAAGGGTGGGCGATACTGTTACAACAGCGGAAAACGGAGCCAAGGAGCCGCTTCCAGGATATAAAAAGGTTAATCCGATGGTGTTTTGCGGTATATATCCGGCAGACGGAGCCAAGTATGAGGACTTGCGTGAGGCACTTGAAAAGCTTCAGTTAAACGATGCAGCACTGACCTTTGATCCTGAAACATCTGTTGCATTGGGCTTTGGTTTCAGATGTGGATTTTTGGGACTTCTTCATATGGAGATAATTCAGGAACGCCTTGAGCGAGAGTATAATCTTGACCTTGTAACCACTGCCCCCAGTGTTGTTTATAATGTAATTAAAACTAATGGTGAGCAGTTGTGGATAGATAACCCCACAAATTTGCCGCCAATGGCAGAGATAGATTATATGGAAGAACCGGTTGTAGAGGCATCTATAATGGTTCCTACGGAGTTTGTGGGAAATATAATGGAGTTGTGTCAGGAAAGACGCGGCGTGTATAAGAATATGCGCTATATTGATGATACGCGAGCAGAGCTGCATTATGAGCTTCCGCTTAATGAGATTATTTACGATTTTTTCGATGCTTTGAAATCCCGTACAAGAGGATATGCATCATTTGATTATGAAATGAAGTGCTATAGCCGTTCCAAGCTTGTAAAGCTTGATATTATGTTGAATGGCGATGTTGTAGACGCGCTTTCGTTTATAGTTCACGAATCAAAGTCGTATCCGCGAGGCAGACGAATAGCCGAAAAGCTTAAAGAAGCAATTCCCCGTCAGTTGTTTGAGATACCCATTCAGGCGGCGATCGGCGGTAAGATAATTGCCAGAGAAACCGTAAAAGCATTGCGTAAAGACGTTCTTGCG
>JAZNZL010000011.1:0-2439 GCA_045594925.1 Clostridia bacterium | reverse complement strand
GAAACCTTGTCATTTACAAAGACGCTTATAGTAAACAACGTGGAAAAGCGCAGTGTATACACTGCGGAAAGTGAGTCATTTAACGCTATAATCCCCAGTGCCAAGGATATTTTGCGTGCGGCGTTAGAAAGCACCTCGCTTACCACAATAACAGAAACCGAATGGAGTGCTGCTTTAAAATCAAGGTCGGTGCATATAACGTATCCGGTGGCGTACGATTCAAAGCTTTTTCTTAACATCTTAGGCTCGTATAAAACCGACGGAAACTCTATTCCTGTGCGGGAGTTTATCATAACCTCGGCAGACAGTGTTTCATCAAACGTAAACGTTTATATACGAAACCACCACACATCGGAGATTATGAAAGCCACAGTTAAATGGGACAAACAACAGCTTGACGAAATGATTGTGCTTTACGCCAACGATTCAATAGGCGACCTTTCCTACTCCTCTGAGCTGAATTTTGACAAGGCTTCCTCGCCTGATTCAGCCACTGTTCAACAAAAGGTTTTAATTGCACCCACAGTACCTATTCAGCTTAACAAACGGCTTACAAATATGGTTGAGCAAATAAACCCCATATACAGCATAGACTTTAACAGCGATGCAGTCGGCAGAATTCTAAATTATTTCGGTTACAACGTTTCCGGTGCTAAAAAGTACACCGAACGTGACAACTCAATAGTTTTTGTAGAGAACCACTCTACTATGAAGCTGCATCCAAACGGATTACTTGAGTACAAGGCTGTTGATGCGTCAAAGGGCATTTCTTTGAAAGGCTCCGACTTTTACAGTGCTCTGCTTGGATGTGTTGATTTTGTCAATATTATGTGGCAGAATGTTTTTCCGGAAACACCACTTAATATAAATATTTCATCTGACGTTATTGATACCAAAAGCAGAAGCTTTACACTTACTATGGAATACTTTGCCGACGGCACACAGGTTGTGGTGGATATTCCCCAGTCAGGCTCGCATCCGGCTATGAATCACGCAGTGGAAATCCAGATACAGGACGGTAGAATTGTTTCCTACAGACAGCTTCTGTGCATGTTTGAAACTGCAGGAAAAACGGTTAATTCGGTATCGGCAATAAACGCGCTGGATAAACTTCTGGCAGGCGAAAATGTTCAGGAACAGATTATAAATGATTTGTATCCGGTATATATTACTGATGAAGAGCCATACAGAATACCTGCCTGGGCAGTTCGCACTTCTGATAACAGAACTGTCGTTATAAAATAATTAAAGATACTTAAGGAGGGATTATATGAACTGGGAACGTGTTAAAAATTTTCTTATTGTGCTTTTCCTGGGTATAAACATTTTCCTTTTGTTTTTTACGTTCAATTCAGTTAAAATAACCTCCTCAACCAGCAAGGCGGTAATACGGGATACTGCGGCAATTCTTCAGGCCAACAACATATCTATTGACGAAGATATTATTCCTTATTCCATAAACAATCCCGGCTCATTTGATGCGGCGCCCATTAACATTTCTCATTCATACGATTCACCTAAAACCCTTAAGGAATCCAATGCTGAATCAGAAATTAAAAAGGCGCTGGCTATAATTGACGTTAAGAATTTTGAAATATCAAAGGTCTCAGACAACAAGTATTCGGTTATACAAAAAATTAACGGCTACCATATTTTCAGCGGCGGTATAACAGCTGAAATCACAGACAACAGGATTTCTTTAAATGGCGTTTGGTATAAACAGAAGAACAAACCCAGCACCGATGGTTATGCTGATGATGGTCTGGTTTATGTTACAAGCGTGCTTATTGATTTTATAAATAACCCTGACAGAAACCCGCAGATACACAACACCATAAAAGGCATTGATTTTGGTTATGGCATGCCTCAATATGACAGCGGCACACAGCACGTATCTGTACCGGCGGTACCTTGTTATTCCATTACAACTGCAGACGGCACAGCATTTATATACGAAGCTGCCAGCGGTGAGTATTTAATGAATAAATGATTTTTGAAAGGAGCAATTTACTATGGCAAGACCAAAAATGCCTCCGATGGGCGGTATGGGCAATATGAACAATATGATTAAGCAGGCGCAGAAAATGCAGCAGGATATGCTTAAAATGCAGGAGGAGCTTGAAGCGGCTGAATTTGAAGCCACATCAGGCGGCGGCGCTGTGACAGTTAAGGCTACGGGTAAAAAAGAGATTACATCTATAAAAATAAACCCTGAGGTAGTAGACGCTGACGATATTGAAATGCTTGAGGATTTGATTCTGGTTGCAGTAAACGATGCTATGAAAAAGGTTGACGGCGCAAATCAGGAGAAACTTGGCAGACTCACCGGCGGTATGAGCATACCCGGCTTATTCTAAAATTTAAAGCAATTTAAAACCCCGAGATTGAATTCAATCTCGGGGTTTTAAATTGCTTTAAATTTTAGAATAAGCCGGGTAT
>JAZNZL010000010.1:0-1906 GCA_045594925.1 Clostridia bacterium | reverse complement strand
AATAGAGGGGAGAGATAAATATGTTTTTGTCAATGAATTGGATTTCGGATTTTGTAGATTTGTCCGGACTTGATAAGCTTGAGCTTATAAATAAATTTTCTCTTTCCACAGCAGAGGTGGAGAATGATATTTTCCATAAAGGCAGCGATTTAAGCGGTATTGTGGTTGCAGAGATTAAATCCGTAGAGGAGCACCCCGAGTCTAAGAAATTGCATCTTTTAAAGGTTGACGTAGGAGATGGCGAACTGACGGATGTTGTTTGCGGCGCACCCAATGTGAGAGTAGGACTTAAAACAGCATTTGCTAAAGTAGGTGCAAAAATTGGTGAAATAGAAATTTCACCCAGAAAGCTTGCTGGATATACCTCTAATGGTATGTGCTGTTCAGAAAAAGAAATTGGCATTAGTGATAATAATGACGGTATTATGGAAATCACAGATGAAGTAGCCAATGGTACAGACTTAAAATCTATATACGAAATAGACGATATTGTTTTTGAGGTTGATAATAAATCGCTTACAAATCGCCCTGATCTTTGGAGCCATTATGGTATAGCACGCGAATTTGCTGCACTGGCAGGCAGAGAACTTAAGCCGCTTGATACTGCAGACTTGTCTGTATATGATAATCTGGAAAAGATAGACCTTAAGATAGAGGATTCATTGTGTCAGCGGTATTCTTCCATTAAGTTTGGCAATATTTCAAAGCACGAAAGCCCTGTTAATATGCGAATCCGCCTTTATTATTGCGGAATGCGTGCCATTAACTTCCTCGCAGACCTTACCAACTACCTTATGCTTGAGGTAGGTCAGCCGATGCACGCTTTTGATTCAAGAAAAGTAGAAAAAATAAGAATTAAACGTTTTGATAAGCCGTTTACATTCAAAACACTTGACGGTGTTGATCGTGAGATTGATGAAAATACACTTATGATATGTAATGACGATACGCCTGTTGCTATTGCCGGTATTATGGGCGGTCTTGATTCTGAAATAGTTGAAGATACATCAACGCTGACTTTGGAATCTGCCACCTTTGATGCTGCATCAATAAGAAAATCAACAGTAAGACTTTCACATAGAACAGACGCATCAATGCGATATGAAAAGAGCCTTGACCCTGAAATGACTATAGTAGCTGTTGCTCGTTTTGTAAAACTGCTTACAGATATTGATAGCGAGGCAAAGGTTGTTTCAGCGCTCACTGATGAATATGCATTTAAGTATGATAAGGTAAATTTAAGCTTTGATAAAGCATTTGTTAATAAGTATACAGGAATAGAGATAGATAATGATACTATCATTAAGACGTTGCGTTCACTTGGCTTTGGTGCAGATGTTAAAAATGATGAATTTACAGTAGATGTACCTAGCTGGAGAGCCACAAAGGATGTAACAATTAAAGCAGATATCATCGAGGAGATTACCAGAATATACGGATATGACAATTTTGATATTCACACTGCAAACGCACCTCTTTATCCGGTAAGAGCAGATAGAGAGAAGACTGATGAAGACAGAATAAAGGATATTCTTGTAAAGAGATATTCAATGCATGAGCTTCATTCTTACGTGTGGGCATATTACGATGAGTATAAAGCACTTGGTATAGAAGTAGAGGATAATGTGGAACTCATAAATGCCACTAACCCCAATATCAAAACAATCCGTAAGTCCATTGTTCCGACACAGCTTTGTCAGGTTAAATATAATACTTCTTATGCTCCTGACTTCGGTGTGTTTGAAGTGGGAAGAACTGTTGACGGTATAGGCGCAGACGGATTGTGCGACGAGCATAAAAAGCTTTGCATTACTTTGTATAGCAAAATCAAAGATGTTGAAAAGCTTTATTTCGAGCTGAGAGATATTCTTGCTGTTATTGCTGATGATATCAAACACGAATCACT
>JAZNZL010000009.1:0-3991 GCA_045594925.1 Clostridia bacterium | reverse complement strand
TGTTTATACTTACAAAACGATGGCGTATTTTAGCGTATTTCAGGATTTAATTAAATTCAATTAAGTTTATTTATATTGATATTATTGGAGGAATTAAAAATGATACACAACGGAATGGATTTTGATAACTATTTTAAAAATTATCCCGATGAAAACGGATATTTCGGCAAGTACGGCGGTTCGTACATTGCTGACAACCTCAAGGATGCTATGGCAGAAATCACTGAGGCTTATTACACAATATGCAAATCAAGCAAGTTCATAAGCGAGCTTCGCAGAATCCGCAGAGATTTCCAGGGCCGTCCTACCCCTATTTCTCATCTGGACAGATTGTCTTCTGCTTTGGGAAATGTTCAGCTTTATGTTAAGCGCGAAGATTTAAACCACACCGGCGCCCACAAGCTCAATCACTGTATGGGAGAAGCGTTGCTTGCTAAATATATGGGCAAGAAAAAGGTTATTGCCGAAACAGGCGCAGGTCAGCACGGTGTTGCTTTAGCTACTGCTGCTGCATATTTTGGTCTTGAGTGCGATATATATATGGGGTCAGTAGATATTAAAAAACAGGCTCCAAACGTTGCAAGAATGAAAATACTTGGTGCTAACGTAGTGGAGGTTACACACGGTCTGGCTACTTTAAAAGAGGCTGTTGACGCCGCATTTGAAGCTTACAGCAAGGATTACAAAAACTGTATTTACTGTATAGGCTCTGTTTTGGGTCCTCACCCGTTCCCTATGATGGTAAGAGATTTTCAGAGTGTTGTAGGTATTGAAGCAAGAGAGCAGTTTTTAAATCTCACAGGTGAATTGCCTGATGCTGTAGTTGCCTGCGTTGGCGGCGGCTCTAATGCTATGGGTATGTTCTCCGGATTTTTAAACGACCCGGTGGATATTTACGGTGTTGAGCCTTTAGGCAGAGGACCCAAGTTAGGTGACCACGCAGCAAGCCTTAAATACGGCACAGAAGGCATTATGCACGGCTTTAACAGCATTATGCTTAAAGATGAAAACGGTGAGCCTGCTCCAGTTTATTCCGTGGCAAGCGGTCTGGATTATCCATCATCTGGCCCGGAACACGCATTTTTACACGATGCCGGCAGAGTTAAATACGACGTGGTATCTGACGACGAAACCATTGAAGCATTCTTTACCCTTTCAAAGCTCGAGGGTATTATACCTGCAATTGAAAGCTCACACGCTGTGGCATACGCTATGAAGCTTGCCAAAGAAATGGGCAAAGGCTCCATACTTATCAACCTTTCAGGCAGAGGCGAGAAGGATATGGATTACATTATTGAAAATTACGGAATAAGATAACACTTTTAAAGGGAGAGTCTTATATGAAACTGGGATTAGTGGTTGAAGGCGGGGCAAGTCGCGTATACTTTGCAACAGGCGTAATGGATTTTCTGCTGGAGAAAAAAATTATTGCTGACTACGTGATTGGTGCAAGCGCCGGTATTGCAGATGCTGTTTCATATATTTCGGGACAATATGGCAGAAACCTCGAAATAGGCACAAAATATTTAAGCGACAAGCGGTATATGGGAATGAGGCATCTTTTAAACCCCAAAAAACGCAGTTATTACAACGTGGATTTCGTTTTCTGCGGGATTGACGAATATGTTCCATTTGACTATGATGCTTACAACAGCTCTGACTGTAAGGCTATTGCCGCCGTAACAAACCTTGAAACCGGAAAGGCAGAATACATTGACGTATCAAACAACAAAGGCGACTGGACTCCTCTTATAGCAAGCTGCTCTCTGCCACTTCTTTTTCAGCCTGTTAAGATGAACGGGAACCTTTATTTAGATGGTGGCATTGCTGACCCTATACCGGTTAACAAAGCAATTGAAGACGGGTGTGACAAAATAATTGTTATTACCTCAAGAGAAAGAAGCTTTAAAAAGGATTCCGAATCGGGTGTTGGATTAGTTTCTTTTTTATACAGAAAATATCCGGCTTTTGTGGATTTGATGAAAAACAGAGTCGATGTATACAACCACTCCCACGAAAACGTTTTAAACCTTGAAAAGAACGGAAAAATATTTCTTATTGCACCCGAGGATACAAACGGTTGGAGAAGAACTGAAGCCGACCCCGAAAAAATCAGAAAGCTACACAGTCTGGGTTACGAAATTGCCAAAAACAATTATGATGCTCTTTTAAAATATTTACAGCAATAAGCTCATAATACAAATTACAACATATTTACATTTAATTTGACATTTTTTGAAATTAGGAGTATAATTAGTTTTAATATATTATATTCAGGTGATTGAAATGCTTTCTTTATTCAAGAAAAACCAAATATTGACCATACCGAATCTGTTGAGCTTATTCAGGCTGATTCTTATTCCCGTGATTGTATGGCTGTACTGTGTACGTCAGAACTACAACGTGGCAACAGCTGTTATTCTGCTTTCAGGTGCTACTGACATCGCTGACGGAATAATAGCGAGAAAGTTCAATATGATTTCGGATTTTGGTAAGATTTTAGACCCCATCGCTGACAAGCTTACACAGATTACTTTAATAGTTTGTCTCTCTCTAAAGCACCCGCTTATGATTGTTCTTACTGTGCTTTTTGTGCTTAAAGAGTGTGTGCTGGGGGCATTGGGAGCTGTTTCAATAAAAAAGAACAATTCAGTTAACAGCGCCAAATGGCACGGCAAGGTTAACACTATAGTTATCTATGCGTCTCTTTTACTGATGGTACTGTTCCCGTCAATACCTGAAACAATTGTCAATGTAATGATTTCAATATGCATATTCTCTATGACCTGTTCGTTGGTTTTATATGCTACATTTTTTATTGAGCTTTGCAAAAAACACTGATTACATAAATTTTTAAATAAAACTTAAAAAGCCCTAAGCGTACGCTTAGGGCTTTTAACATTCATTTATTATTTCTTATAAAAGTTTGTTGAACGTGTTACTGTTGCTGCAGGTGCAGGATCAAGATTACAATCTGTGATTTCAAGAATCTCTTCAGGACGAATCCAGGGCTTATTCTGAATTGCACTTGTTTCCTCATGTGTAAGATAGCCTTTATATGCTGTAAGACTTCTGCGGTAGTAACCATCTTTTACACAGCACTGTGCAACACCATCATTAAGGATGCTGAGTATCAAAGGAAGCATTACTGATGCATACGCAACAGATGTAGTATTTGCTACAGCTCCGGGAATATTTGATACGCAGTAGTGTACTACGCCGTTAACAACGTATCTGGGGTTATCGTGATGTGTTTCGTGGCTTGACTCAATAGCTCCGGGCTCGTCGTTTGAAATATCAACAAGAACTGATCCGGGTTCCATAAGCTTAAGCATTTCTTTATCAATAAGGAAATCCTTACGTTCTTTAGGCCATTTTACGCAGTTAAGAACCATATCTGTCTGAGGAAGAACTGAAGCGATTGCTTCCTTATTACAGAACATTGTGTTAATCTTCATATCATAATCTGTAAGGAGCTTACGGAGTATTCCTACATTGATATCCATTACTGTACAGTTTGCACCCAATGCATAGAGTACTTCCAAAGCGCCCTGTCCTACTACACCGCCGCCAAGAATAAGTACATTCATTCTGGGAGCGCCGCCAAAGCCGCCTACAAATTTACCCTTACCGCCATTGATTGTAAGCATTGATTCCAAGCCAAAAAGCGCACCCTGCTTACCTGCTGCTTCACAGTTAGGTGAGCCGTATCTATGAGCATCCTCTGCTGTGAATGCTATACATTTGCTCTTAAGGATTGCATCTACCTCTTCAGGATGGCCTGCCGGGTGAATACATCCGAGCAATATCTGGTTCTCTCTCATAAGGGGGAACTCTGCGGGCGTAAATTCTTTAACCTTTGCCACCATATCGCAGCCTGCCCACATCTCTTCTGCTGTTTCCACAATTTTTGCGCCTGCTTCCGCATACTTTTCATCAGGAAAGCCTGCTGGTTTTCCGCAGTCGTGCTGTGCCCAAACCTCATGGCCTG
>JAZNZL010000008.1:0-4418 GCA_045594925.1 Clostridia bacterium | reverse complement strand
GCCGCAGTGTCAATGCCTTCAGGTAAAGTTACCCAAAGGAATATTCCGCCGTCAGGACGTGTGTAAACAGCTTTTTCGGGGAAGTATTTGTCCATAGCAGAAAGCATAGCATCGCACTTTTCTTTGCAGGAATCAGCGCCTTTTTTAATGTGTGCTTTCATATCGTAGCCTTTGATGTATTCAGATATAATCATCTGAGAAAGAAGGGGAGTGTGCACATCGTTTGCCTGCTTAACCACAATAATTCTTTCAAGCAAATCGCAGTGACCGGTCAAAAAGCCCACACGTAATCCGGGCGATAAGGTTTTTGAGAAAGAGCCTACGTATATAACTCTTCCGGTTTCGTCCATAGATTTAATTGTTGGAATAGCCTCACCCCTGAATCTCAAATCGCCGTAGGGATTGTCCTCCAGAATAAGACAATCATATTTCTCTGCAAGCTCTAAAAGCTTTTTGCGCTTTTCGTAGCTCATTGTAATTCCGGTAGGGTTCTGAAACGTGGGGATTGTGTATATAAGCTTGATGCTTTCTGTTTTTAAAATCTCCTCAGCCGCAGCCAAATCCATACCGTCATTCTCTACCGGCACACCGTAAAGGGACGCCTCATAAGAACGGAAAGAATTAAGCGTTCCCACAAAAGTAGGGCTTTCTACCAAAATGCCGTCGCCGGGGTCAATTAAGGACTTTGCCGCAAGGTCAATACCCTGCTGAGCACCGGTTGTTATAATCGTAGTGTCAAAATCCCTGCCGATTTTTTGCTCGCTGTTGCTTTCTGTAACTTGTTCAATAAGCTGCGTGTAACCTTCTGTAACGCCGTACTTTAAAGTAAAATGTCCGTTTTTTGAAAGAATATCCGAAGATATTGCGGCAAGTATGTCTGTAGGATAAATTTCAGGTGCGGGAATACCGCCTGCAAAAGATATAATATCAGCCTGTCCCATCAGCTTGAACATTTCTCTTATCGCCGAAGCCTCTAAGGGACGTACTCTTTGTGAAAGTGATTTTTTAATGTCAGTCATTGTAAAAACCTCCATATGTATACATAATAAACCAATAATAATATTACCATATAATGAGATAAAAATCAATAAAAAATAACGGATTGCAGTAAATGTTGTGCAATCCGTTTGCCAATAGATAAATCATCAAAATATTTCCGTTCTGCCTTCCAGTGCCTTTGCAAGAGTAATCTGGTCGGCATATTCCAAATCTCCGCCAACCGGCAGGCCGTATGCAATTCGTGTAACTGTCACGTTGTAGGGCTTTAAAAGTCTTGCTATATACATAGCAGTTGCTTCGCCGTCAATGCTTGGGTTGTTTGCCATAATAATCTCTTTTACATCACCGGCTTTGACTCTTTCGGTAAGCTCGTCAATTGTCAAATCATCAGGGCTTATACCGTCAACCGGTGATATAGCGCCGTGCAGAACGTGATATGTGCCGCTGAATTCGTTTGTTTTTTCCATTGATATAACGTCTCTTGGCCTTTCCACAACGCATATTACAGATTTGTCTCTGTTAGGATTTGAACAGATATCGCATATATCGTTTTCGGTTATATTTTTGCAAACGGGACAGTAGTGGGTTTTCTCCTTTGCAGCCAATATAGTGTCAGAGATATACTTAACCTGTTCGTCCGAAAGCGAAAGAATATGGTATGCCATTCTCACAGCGGATTTTTGTCCAACTCCGGGCAGAGAACGGAAAATGTCAATAAGCTTTGAAAAAGTAGTGCTGTAAATCATAGTAAAGCTCCTTTGCGTGATATAAATAAAGCACATCTTTTAAAAATAAGATGCACTTTAATAAACAAAATTATTTAAAAACCACAATTTCCACAGCCCGTGTAAGAATGTCTGCATAGCTGAAAGAAATTCTTCTTTCGCCTTCTTCACCCCGAGGCTCTAATTTAACGACAAAAATGTTGGGATAAACACATTCCAAAACACCCTTGCGGGCAAAACGCATTCTTCTGCCTTTTTTCACAGTGATATGTATTCTGCGGCCAACATACCCTGCTAAAGACTCTTTGATTTCGTCAATTCTGTTTTTGGTGTCCATACACCCTCACTCCGCTTTCTTTTAATAGATTAAAGCTGAGATTATCAATGAAGTTCACATACACATTTAGTATACCATTATCGACAGAAAATGTCAAGAAAATAAAAGCGTGATGTTAAATATTTAACTTTTGTTGTAATTGATATATTTATAGTGTATAATTACAATGTATGTTTATGCGTAAATGACAGTGAAGAATCTGAGGTAAAACTATGTTAGAAGTATTGGAGCACGCGTTTAAAGACAGTTTCTATATGTTGCCCTTTTTGTTTGGAGCATATCTTTTAATCGAATATATAGAGCAATGCTCATCTGAAAGGCTTCAGAGATTTGTCAGCGGCATCGGCAGATTCGGTCCTTTGGAAGGCGCTCTTGTGGGTTGTATACCTCAATGTGGTTTTTCTGCTGCCACTGCGAATTTTTATTCAAACAGGGTGGTAACTCTTGGAACACTTGTTGCGGTGTTTTTGTCTACATCGGATGAAGCTGTGGCGGTTTTGATGATGCATCCTGAACAGCTTGGAACAATATTTAAGCTGATAGGTGCAAAAATAGCTGTTGCAGCAATAGCCGGATTTGCAGTGGAATCTGTTTTCTCTTCGTCGCCTGACGTATATAAAAATGCTATCCATACAAAGCACCAGCATTGCCATAAACACGGTGGAGGAGTTAAATCGTTTTTGCTGTCTGCAACAAAGCATACGGTTGGAACATATTTGCTTATATTCGCTACAACCGCTGTTCTGGGTATTGCAATAGAATGGCTCGGCGAAACAAATCTTGCACATTTTCTTATGTCCGGAACGTGGTATCAGCCATTTATAGCGGCTCTTGTTGGATTTTTGCCAAACTGTGCCGCATCAGTTCTTCTGGCACAGCTGTATGTGAGCGGTGTGCTTGAATTCGGTTCGTTGCTTGCGGGGCTATGCACGGGCGCGGGCGTTGGACTTGTTGTTCTTTTTAAAGAGAACAGACCTTTTAAAGAGAACTTAAAAATAATGTGTATTATGTATGTTGTTGCCGTGGTGGTAGGTGTTTTGTTTTAAGAATACTTATCTGTAGCATACAATAAATATTTATATCGGTAGTTTTTAATTAGTATAAGGACATAAATATAGGGAAGTGAGCATTTGAAAGATAATAAAAATCAGGCGTTTCTAAAGGGCGCAGTTATACTTATGATAGCCAATTTGCTTGTTAAGGTAATAGGTGCAGGGTTTAAAATACCGCTTACCTATGTTCTGCATGAGGAAGGTATGGGCCTTTTTTCCTCATCGTATCAGATGTATGCGTGGATGTTTGTAATATCCACCGCGGGCATACCTGTTGCCATTTCAAGAATGGTGGCAGAGAGTAGGGCAAAAGGCAATTATAAAGATGTGAAAAAAATCCTTCGCGGCAGCCTTGTGCTGATGGGGGTAATCGGTCTGATCGGCACAGCTGCACTTTATTTTGGCGCTAATCCCTTTGCTGATATTATGAAAAACACCGACGCAGCTCTTGGAATAAAAGCAGTAGCGCCAGCGCTTTTGTTTGTGTGTATAATGAGTGTCTTCCGCGGGTATTTTCAGGGCAGACAGGATATGATGCCAACTGCAGCCAGTGAGGTTTTAGAGGCTTTAGGTAAGCTTGTGGTGGGGTACGCTCTTGCGGTTATGCTTTTGCCAATGGGATTGTCCTATGGCTCTGCAGGTGCTGTATCCGGTGTAACTATAGGCGCGTTCCTTGGAATGATGCTTATGCTTGTAATCTTTTTCTTTAAAAATAAAAAGTATAAAAAAGAAGATGTTGTCAGCCCCTATGCAGATTTCGGACCGGAGCGTTCAACCGGCAGAATAATTGCAGACCTTGCAAAAATTGCCATACCTATTACAATAGGTGCATCGGTTTTTAGCCTTACAAGCGTAATAGATATGGTTATGATTATGCGCAGACTGCAGATGAGCGCAGGCTTTACAGAGGAGCAGGCGCGTTTTCTGTGGGGAGCATATTCCGGATATGCCAATCCGGTGTTTAATGTGCCGCCGTCAGTAATAACTCCGATAGGCATAAGTATCGTTCCGGCAGTGGCATCTGCAATAGCCGGAAATGATATAAGGTTTGCACGTAGGACGGCTGCAACGGCGGTGAGAATCACAACCTTGTTTTCGCTTCCCTGCGCAATAGGGATTTCGGTTCTTTCAGGGCCAATACTGTTGTTTCTTTTTCAGAATAAATCCGCAGAACAATCCCTTGCACTTTTATCACTTGTAATAGTGTTTGTGTCTTTGGTTATGGTAACAAACTCAACCCTTCAGGCAATCGGCAAGGAAAACATCCCCGTTCGTAATATGATAATAGGCGGAGCAATTAAGATA
>JAZNZL010000007.1:0-1881 GCA_045594925.1 Clostridia bacterium | reverse complement strand
CCAAAGGTAAATGCACCGATTTTCAAAAACGTTAAAAGCAACGTAATAATTGTTTTAATCTTACCTCTCATATCAAAGCCTCCTGAATAAAATTTTAATACCTTACTATTTTACCAAGCTTTACCTCTTGTGTCAAGCCGGCAAAAAAAAAACCGCCCCTTATGGAACGGTTTGTTTTTTAGCTATTGGCTATCTTGCTGGGGTTTGTTTTTACGATAGTTATAAACGTCATCGTAAACCTTATATAAATCTTTTGTATATGGTGCCACCTGTATCAGCCCCGTACTCTCGGTTGCCGATGCGGTGCCTGTTAAAAGATCATCCGGAAAAAGCCTCATTTCTCCAAGATCATCATCCGGTGAATTAACCGCATTTTCCGGATTAAAAAAGGTTTGCTCGTTTTCTCCCCATTTATACTTTCCGGGTTCACTCATCTTAATCAACCCCCACAAGTATTTTGTGCAGATTGAATTTTTTTATATTAGAAATTTTTGTTATTTAAAAAATTATAATATCTCTTCGCTATCAAGTAAAATTGTAAACGGACCGTCATTTACAAGGGACACCTTCATATCTGCGCCGAATATGCCGCACTGTGTGTTTTTAAAAAGCTCACCGCATCTTTTAAGTACATATTCATAAAGCTCTTCGGCAAGTGCGGGATTACCTGCATTTATAAAGCTTGGGCGGTTACCCTTTCGGCAATCTGCGTACAGTGTAAACTGAGAAACCACAATCACTTCACCATCTATCTGGTCTATGCTCAAATTGGTTTTTCCGTTTTCGTCTTCAAATATCCGCAGGCGCGACACCTTTTCTATCATTTTATCCGCAATATCTTTTGTGTCATCATTGGAAACACCAAGGAGCAAAAGATAACCTTTACCTATCTGTCCTGTTATTTTACCATCTACTGTCACACTTGCCTCGGATACTCTCTGCAATACTATCTTCATACTCTGTTCACCTCAAATGTCTTTATATACGGCACCTCCGTATTTGGTTCGTGAATACTGAGCTTTGTCTGTTTGGTTTCTTTAAGATATTTACCAAGCTCTATGCCGTCTTTAATGCTATCGGGAAGGTACATTCCGCATTCAGGTCTATAAGTGTCATTATGATAATCTCCCCCGCAGGTGACCACAAGGTTATTATCCTTCGCGATTTTTTCAAGCTCTGCAGCGTGGGAGTTTTTATACCGGGGATGGCAGTTTATCTCCACTCCGTCTATAAATTTAGTATCTACAACAGTTGTTCCGTTCCTGAAAGGGTGCGCCTGTACCAAAAAGCCTCCCTCAGCCTTTACTGTTTTATAAAGCTCCTCCTGTGTTAAATCCCACAGGTCAGAGTGTCTTTTTAAAAATTGCGTATCTACACCGTATACAAGCATATGCACATATATATTATACTCCATTGTGACCTCTATACCGTAGAAAACCTTTACACCTATACTTTCGCCGCATTTTACTGTATAGTGGTATTCCTCTATATACCTGTCAACAAACTGCGAAACGCTCTCTCCCGTTACATTAAGATAATCCTTATGATAATGATTGGCAAGCACTATGCCATCTATCCCTTTTTCTTTAGCGGTTTCAAGTATCTGGGAAGCATCCGCCTTACAGCAGGTGCTTATCCCCGATGTGTGTGCGTGCAAATCAAAAAGCATTTCTACACCTCATTATTTCATTTTTAAAGGCATACACAATGTATGCCTTTAATTATTCAGTTATTCAGTTATATTTTATTTCAAATCATTCAATGTATTCTGGATATGGTCCGCAAGGGCTTTTATATCCTCCTGAGTTGACTTGAACAAATCTGTTTTCTGATACTGCTTAAGCATATATGCCCAGTTGGGGAAATCCTTGAACAAATCAA
>JAZNZL010000006.1:0-5953 GCA_045594925.1 Clostridia bacterium | reverse complement strand
GAGTCTGTGATGCTTTCGCCCGAGTCTTCAGAAACAGCCGCCTCACCTTCTAATGGCTTTTTCTGCTGGGGCGCCATAGATCCCATAATAGCCGATAAAGCGGCCATTGTAGACGGGTCATCCAGCATAGACTTGAGCTTGTCAATCATGTTGTTGTCCATATTCCCCCTCCTTAATTAAATATTTTTTTAAGACTTTCAATAATTTTTGGATTCTGTGAAATACGGTTGAGTAGATCGTCGTTTGTCATACCCTCGAGCTTGTCGGCAGCTTCGCTTAAATTCATCTGCCGCATAGCCTTTGCCGCTTGCTGAAGATCCACGCTGCCTATACGTTCTTTTAAGGTGTCGGAGTCTAAGTGCTTGAGTATGTCCAGTGTTTCTTTTTTATCTTTTTCAGATATGCTCTGGGCGATTTTGTCAATGTGCGGATTGCTCATAACATTCATTCCTTTCAGACTGTGATGATACATTTAAGTATATGCCGCAGAAAATATAATTGTGACGGAATTTTTATGAAAAATTGCATATACTAAACAAAAAAGCAGAGGAAGGTATAAAATGTGCGGAATAATAGGGTATACAGGTAAAAAAGATGCGGCGGAAATTTTGCTTGAAGGCTTGGCACAGCTTGAATACAGAGGATATGATTCTGCCGGGGTTGCGGTTTTTTCGAAAGGTGGTATAGCACTTCGTAAAACTGAGGGTAAAGTAGAAAGGCTTAAAAGAATATGCCTTGAAGCACCCGTAAAAGGCAATATGGGTATAGGGCATACCAGATGGGCAACCCACGGCACAGCAAATACCGTTAATTCGCATCCTCATACAAACCTTTCGTCTACTATTGCTGTGGTGCATAACGGGATTATTGAAAACCATCATCAGCTCCGTGAATTTCTTGAAGGTGTTGACTATCGATTTGTGTCAGAAACAGACACAGAAGTTATACCGCACCTGCTTGATTATCATATCAGGGAAGATAAGGATTTTTTCAAAGCATTTTTAAAAACAGTAAACAGTCTAAATGGAAGCTTTGCTATATCTGCCATATATGCAGAAAGCGGAAACAAAATTTTTTCTGCCCGTAGGGGGAGTCCTCTTGTGGTGGCGCAAGGCGATGGCGAAAGCTTTTTGTCTTCTGATATGAATTCTCTGCCATCGGGCGCGAAAAACGTTTATGTACTGGAAGATAACGAAATTTGTGTGCTTGACGGCGGAGAGCTTGGCTTTTTTGATTTTTGCGGGAATGAAATATCCAAGCATCCGGTAGAATTTGTAAAAAACATCTTTTCAGCGCAGGAAAATCACCATCAAAGCTATATGATTAAAGAGATTTACGAACAACCTCACGTTGTAAGACGGATACTTGAAAAGGTTAATTGTGATGGTAGTATAAAGATGGAGAATGTAGAAAAAGCTGATGTTGAAGGTGTGGATAAAATATATATTGTTGCCTGTGGCACTGCCTATCACGCATCAATGGCAGGAAAGCTTGCAATTGAGTACCTTGCAGGAATAAACACTGAAGCAGAGGTGGCGTCTGAGTTTTGCTGCAGAGAGCCGATTATAAATAAAAAAACTTTAATTATTGCTGTAACCCAGTCTGGAGAAACTGCTGATACTCTGTCTGCCATTCGGCTTGCAAAAGAAAAAGACGCTAAGGTTGTTGCAATTACTAATACACCATACAGTACCGCCACGGTTGAGGCGGATTTTGCACTTTATACAGATGCAGGCAGAGAGGTTTCTGTTGCGTCTACCAAAGCGTATACGGCACAGCTTGCAATGCTGTTTTCCTTTGCACTTTTCTTGGCGGAGTGTAAGACAGATGTAGATAAAAGCAGAATAAAGAATTTTAAAAAATCGTTTATGGAAATCCCTTCAAAGCTTGAAAAAACGCTTTTGCTTGATAAAAATATAGAAAAGCTTTCCGATGAAATACTTGAATATAATAATATCTTCTATATCGGCAGAGGAATAGACTATGTAACGGCGGCTGAGGGTGCACTTAAAATGAAAGAGATAACTTATTTAAACTGTCAGGCATATCCCGCAGGAGAGCTCAAACACGGACCGATTGCTGTGGCAGATGAAAACACACTGACAGTAGCTGTGAGTCTGTCTGACCGGTTGCATCATAAAACATTGAATAATATCAGGGAAATCACGGCCAGAAAAGCAGACGCAATATGTCTTTTCTGTGATGGAACAGACGAGTATAATATAACAATTTTGCTTCCTGAAACAGAGGAGCTTCTATCGCCATTCACAGGTGTAATTCCTATGCAGCTGCTGGCTTATTATGTGGCACAGAAAAAAGGATATGACGTGGATAAACCCCGTAATCTTGCAAAATCAGTGACAGTGGAGTGATAAAGGGAAGCAGATAAATTTTGGCTATGTAATTTATCTGCTTTTTTTACATATTTTTTTGAAAAAATACTACCATTATATGCGAAAATGTGATATAATATGAATAATAAAAACGGAACGGAGGTGCCGTATGGAAGATAAAACTAAAACAGTAGTAAGGATATGCGGCTCGGATTATACACTTGTAGGTACAGAAAGCGAGGAATACATACAGAAGGTGTGCCTGTACGTTGATAAAAAGATGCGTACAGTAGCGGCCAATCCTCATCTCAACAAGGTAAAGGTTGCCGTTTTGGCTGCAATCAATATGAGTGATGAATACCATAAGGTAAAGGATTTGCAGGAGGAAACAGCGGCAGAGCTTAAAAAGTATAAAGAGGATTATTTCAATGCCTATAATGGCGGTAAACGTCTTAAAGAGGAGAACGCCGCGCTTAAGGAAGAGATACAGAATCTCAAAATACGTATTGCTAAATTAGAAGGTGGCAGATGAGCATAGAGCTGTTGCTGCCGGCTGGTAGCTATGAAACCTTTACCACTGCGGTAAATAATGGCGCAGATGCTGTTTATATAGGCGGCAGCGCGTTTTCCGCCAGAGCTAATGCAGTTAACTTTTCAAACGACGAAATAGTAAAGGCAGTAAAGTATGCCCATATACGGGGTGTAAAGGTTTATGTTGCGCTCAATACTCTTCTTGAAGATGAACGCTTTGAAGAGGCTTTGGCGTTTGCCAGGTTCTGTTATTTAAATGGTGTTGATGCACTTATAGTTCAGGATATAGGTCTTATTAAAGCACTGCGCCAGTGTATGCCGGATTTTAAGCTTAATGCCAGTACCCAGATGACTATTCATAATCTTAAGGGTGTAAGAGCAGCCGAGAAGGCAGGCTTTTCAAGGGTGGTTCTGTCAAGAGAGCTCAGCCGTGATGAAATAGGAGATATCTGCTCGGAAGCCAAAGCCGAAATAGAGGTTTTTGCTCACGGCGCATTGTGTATGAGCTATTCAGGGCAGTGCCTTATGAGCAGCTTGATAGGTGGCAGGTCGGGAAATCGTGGCGCTTGCGCTCAGCCTTGCAGATTACCTTATAGTCTTGTTGACGGTAACGGCAGAACTGTTTGCGCAGATAAATATCTTTTAAGCCTTAAGGATTTGTGCCTTGCAGAGAAAATAGACGATTTGAAAAAGCTTGGAGTCAAATCCTTAAAAATCGAAGGCAGAATGAAAAATGCAGAGTACGTGGCACTTGCAGCACATGTTTACGATAAATACAGAAACGGACAAGCTGTCTGCAAAGAAGATATTGAGGATTTGCAGTCGGTTTTCTCCAGAGACGGCTTCACCGACGGATATTATAGCGGCAATATCGGCCGCAATATGTTCAATATTGATAATAGTAACGACGATGTTTATAAAAACGTAACGGATAGAGCTAAAAAAAGAGCAGAACAGCTTTGCCGGGAAGAATGCAGGAAGATAAAGCTTTGTGCAACCTTTGAGGCAGAGCTTGGCAAAAAGGCAAAGTTTTGTGTGTGGGATGCAGACGGTAACTTTGCAACTGCAGAAAGTGTAACGGAATCAGAAGAAGCCAGAACTGTCCCGCTAAGCGAGCAGCGTATAAGGGAGCAGATATTAAAAACAGGTGGCACGCCGTTTGTAATAGACGATTTGGGAGTGACCTTGTCCGACGGCATAAGCCTTCCGGTAAAAGAGATAAACTCTATGCGAAGGTCTGCTCTTGCAGAGCTTGAGGAATGCCGCTGCAGGGTTGATGTAAGCCCGGATATTCGGGATTTTTCGTTTAATATTGTAAAAGGGACCGGTAGGTGCGAATACAGTGCAAAAGGGCGTACCTATGAGCAGATAAAGCTTCTTGAAACGCTTGATTTTTCAAGGATATATGTTCCGCAAAATGTTTTTGACGAGCATAAAAACGAGTTTTCATCTGACCGTTTTTTTGTAACACTTCCGGCAATAGAACACAGAGCAAAATCGTCAGGAGAATATAAAAACATCAGTGTATCCAATTTTTCGCAGGTTTATGATGCAGCAGATAAAAAGCACGCAGGAGCGCGGCTTAATGTGTTTAATTCAGTATCTGTTAAGTTTTTAAAAGATCAGGGCTTTGAAAGTGTCACCCTTTCGCCTGAACTTAATCTTAGGCAGATAGAGAGAATTTCTAAGGATATTGCTGCAGAAACGATTGTTTACGGATATATTCCCGTTATGACCGTAAGGGGCTGTGTGGTAAAATCAGCACTCCAAAAGTGCGGGTGTGATGAAGAAGCATATTACCTTAAAGACAGAAAAGGTGCACAGTTCAGAGTTTTGCCGGATAAAGCGGAATGTGTTAATGTTATTTTAAATAGCGCGCCTGTTTATATGGCGGATAAAATGCCCGATGTTTTAAAAAGCGGCGTGTCTTATGCGCTTATGGATTTCACCGTTGAAACAAATGAAGAAATAGAAAATATTTATAAGCTTTATAAAAACGGATTACCACTTGAAAAAGGCTTTACCAGAGGCCATTTTTACAGAGGGGTATGAGAGGAGAAAACAAAAATGACTGTAGATGTAAAAATAAAATTTTTAGAATCCAACAGTGAAAAAACGGTTCCGTTTTATGCAACTGCCGGTTCGGCGGGTATGGATTTGTCGGCTTGCCTTAAAGAGGATGTAACTTTGGAGCCCCTTGAGCGTAAGCTTATCCCTACGGGTATAGCAATAGGTCTTCCGTCACCTGATTATGCAGCGTTTATATTTGCCCGTTCAGGACTTGCATCTAAAAAGGGTATAACACTTCCTAACTGTGTAGGAGTTATAGACAGTGATTATACCGGTGAGCTTATGGTGTCGCTTATAAACTTAAGCAGAGAAAGCTATACCATAAAAAATGGTGAACGTATAGCTCAGCTGGTGATAATGGAGGTTTCAAAGGCAAACTTTACTGTTGTTGAAAACCTTGATAGTACCGAACGGGGTGACGGCGGTTTTGGCTCTACAGGACATTTTTAAGAAATTGAGTTTAACGGCATTGGATTGTGCTGCTATTGTGTGTGTGCTTGTTGCGGCTTTGTTTCTGGCGGTAGTTTTTGGCAAGGGCGGAGAGGGAGCAACAGCCTGTGTAATAAAAATAAACGGACAGGAGTGGGCAAGATACGACCTTGCATCACTTGATAAAGAAAAAGTAATAGATATAAAAAACAGCTATGGTGAAAACACGATTGTAATAGATAAAGACGGCGCGTATGTTTCTTATAGTAACTGTGCAGATAAAAGCGAAGTGAATATGGGCAGGATAAGTAAAAGCGGCGAAAGCCTTATTTGCCTTCCCCATAGGCTTGAAATATATCTTACAGGCGAGAATGAGCTTGACGGAACGACCTGGTAGTAAAAGAAGCTGAAAAGAGGAGAAAACAGATGTCATCAACCGAAAAAATTACCCCTATGATGAAGCAGTACCTTGAGGTTAAATGTAATCACGAGGACTGTATTTTGATGTTCCGTCTTGGAGATTTTTATGAGAAGTCGGATCGTAGCCATGTCGTTCTGTGAGCCAAGGAGTTGTTTCATACATTTGTCTT
>JAZNZL010000005.1:0-2279 GCA_045594925.1 Clostridia bacterium | reverse complement strand
AATAGTTTGGTAAATTTTTTAGTTGTTTATATTTTTTGCCTCCTCTACTTTAACAAGCAGGGGAGATGTATAGCATCTACCAATAATTCGGTAGTTTAAAGGGGATTCGCCCCTTGAGAAAATAAAAAATCCTGTCTTTTGACAGGATTTTTATATTATTTAATCTCTTCTTTATTTACAAGGACAAATATGCAAAACAGCACAGCGCCTGAAACCACGCAGCAATCTGCGAAATTGAACACGGGGAAATCGAAAAAGTGGACTCTTATCATATCTATCACATAGCCATAGGCTATGCGGTCTATAAGGTTGCCGACTGCCCCACCGCAGATAAGTGTTGCAGACCATTTAAAAAGCTTGCTTTGAGGACGTGCCTTAAGTGCATACAGCACAAGGGCTCCCACTGCCAAAAGGGTTACTATCACAAAAAACCATCTGGCGTTCTGGAGTATTCCAAAGGCTGCGCCTTTATTCTCCACATAGGTAAGGGACAGCATATTTGGGATTAAATCCACATTCTGAGCAGGCATTAAAAACCTTTCTGCAAGGTATTTGGTTATCTGGTCAGCTCCTGCAAGAATTGCCGTAACAAGCCACATCATGACAGCTGCTGGATTCCTTTTTTAACTCTTGCTATTGACTCGTCCTTACCTAAAATAGCCGCAAGGTCTACTCCGCCACCGGGAGTAAATGGCAAGCCACTGAGTGCCACACGCAACGGCCAGAGAATAACGCCGTTTTTAACCTCAAGCTTTTCTATAAGAGCAAAGAGTGCGCTATGGATATTATCCATTGTCCAATCCTCTATACCCTCTAAAACAGGCAGTATAGCCTTTAAAGACTCAAGTGAGTTTTCCGGATTGGTTTTCATCTTTTTATGGGTATAAAGCTCATTGTCGTATTCCGGAAGCGCGTCTATAAACGTAAGCTGCTCTGCAATATCTGTAAACTTTTCAACTCTTGCGTGCAAAAGTGCGCATATAGCCTTGAAGTCAACATCTTCTCTTTTTACGGCTTCTTTGATATAGGGCATTGCCATATCGGCAAAGTCTTCCTCGCTCATTTTTCTTATATATTCGCCGTTCATCCAGGAGAGCTTTTTCTCATCAAAAATCGCAGGTGATTTACTGATGCCGCTTACAGAAAAATGCTCTACAAGCTCATCCATAGTGAATATCTCCTGCTCACCGCCGGGACTCCAGCCCAAAAGCGCCACATAGTTAACTATTGCCTCTTTAAGATAGCCTTTATTGATAAAATCCTCATAAGACGCGTCACCGTCACGTTTACTGAGCTTTTTGCCTGAATCCTTCATAACAGGTGAAACATGGATATACTTGGGTATCTCCCATCCAAAGGCTTCGTATATAAGGTTATACTTAGGCGTGCTTGAAAGATACTCGTTACCGCGTATAACGTGGGTTATATTCATAAGGTGGTCGTCTATAACGTTTGCAAAGTTATATGTGGGCAGACCGTCGGACTTTAAAAGAACGTTTTCGTCTAAAATGGCATTCTCAACCGTAATGTCCCCGAAAATCTCGTCGTGGAAGGTAGTCTTGCCGTGAGGGTCAATCTTCTGACGGATTACATAGGGGATGCCTGCATCGAGCTTTTCCTGAATCTCTTCCTTGGAAAGACCCTTACAGTAACCGTCATATTTAGGTGTGATGCCCTTTGCTGTCTGGGCTTCCTTAAGCTTATCCAGTCTTTCCTTATCGCAGAAGCAATAATATGCACCGCCAAGCTCTACAAGCTTTTGGGCATATTCCTTATAAAGACCTCTGCGCTCACTCTGGATATATGGTCCGTAATTACCGCCTATATCAGGGCCTTCATCGTGAATAAGACCGGTATCTTTCATTGTTTTATAAATTACATCCACCGCACCGTCAACGTATCTTTCCTGGTCGGTATCCTCTATACGCAATATAAAATCGCCGCCCTCATGCTTGGTAAGCAGATACGCATACAGCGCTGTTCTTAAATTACCGATATGCATATATCCTGTAGGACTGGGGGCAAATCTTGTTCTGATTTTTCCGCTCATTGTATATCCCTCTTTCTTTATGCGTTAGTTCCTTTTACTCGTTTACTGCAGACACAACCTTTGCAATTGCAGCTTCTACGCTCATCTCTTCCATATTGCCGGTGGCACGTTCCTTATACTCAACAACGCCCTCGCCGGCTTTTTTACCTACTGTGATTCTTAACGGATATCCCACAAGGTCGGCATCCTTAAACTTAACTCCAAGTCGGAGGCCAAGCGGTCTTAGGAA
>JAZNZL010000004.1:0-9104 GCA_045594925.1 Clostridia bacterium | reverse complement strand
GTAGATGCAGATGGTAACGAGAGAGAATTTTTGAATGATTATTTCGAAAACGGTGCAGATGCACTTAACCTCGTATTTATGAAGGGTTATCAGTGGCCATTTGATACAGCTAAAGCGGCTGGCTCATCACTTATAGACCTTATTATTTTCAATGAAACAGTAAATAAAGGAAATAAAGTGTATATGGATTTCCGCAGTGAACCCACAGCACTTAAAAATGGTTTTGATTGCTTGTCGGAGGAAGCATATTCATACCTTAAAAATTCAGATGCTCTTATAGAGCTTCCAATTAAACGACTTGAAAAGATGAATAAAAAAGCCATTGACCTTTATAAGAGTAATGGTATAGACCTTTATACAGAACCGTTGAGAGTAGCAGTTTGTGCTCAGCATAATAACGGCGGTATAAATGTTGACCTTAACTGGGAAACCAATATAAAAGGCTTGTACGTTGCAGGTGAAGCGGCAGGTACATTTGGTGTGTATCGTCCTGGCGGTTCAGCACTTAACTCTACTCAGGTAGGCTCAATGCGTGCTGCTGAAAGTATAGCACTTAAATATCGTAAAGATGGCACTCTTTATAGTAAAGTGGAAGATGTTGTGTCGGGCAGTAGCGAAACACTGGATTTCGTATTTGCAGCAGGTAAAGGCGAAAAATATGAGGATAAGTTCACAGCGCTTCGTGATCAATACCGCGAAAAGATGAGCGCGGCGGCATCGTATATCCGTATTCCTGCGCAGATGAAAGAGCTTAAGGGAGATGTCTGGAATAAATATAAAACAATCCTTAATGAAGGTAAGGGTGCAGATGTATGTAACATTATGCAGCTTTTCAGACTCAAGGATATGTTCCTCACACAGGCTTGCGTTCTTTCGGCGATGATAGAAGCGGCTGAAACCATCGGCACACGTGGCGGAGCACTTGTAAGTGATAAGCCGCTTACAGAGGAGAGTATATTCTCAATAGAGATAAGTGATAAATCTGCATTTGACGGAAAACGAATAATTGCAAAAGCAGATGAAAACGGCATAGAAACATCTATGATAGACGTAACACCCATTCCGCAGCCTGATTTGTGGTTTGAGAATGTGTGGAATGACTATATGGAAAGATGGTCGCTTAAATAATAAAATAAATAAATGCGGCACAATTGAGTATGTGTCGCATTTTGATTGGTGGATAAAATGAACGTATATGATTTTGATAAAACCATATATAATGGCGATAGCACAGCGCATTTTTATTTTTACTGTCTGATTCATCAGCCGCAGATACTTGTGTGGTTGCCGTATCAGGCGTGGTCGTTTTTTTTGTATGTAATTGGTGTATACAGTAAAACACAGTTTAAGGAACGGTTTTATAAGTTTTTCAAAAGCGTTAAAGATATACAGAATACTGTAGAAAAGTTCTGGGATAAGAAAATATCCGGAATTAAGAAATGGTACCTTGAGAATAGCCGCGAAGATGATGTGATAATATCTGCATCACCTGAGTTTTTGTTAAAGCCTGCCTGTGAGAGATTAAAGATTAAAAATCTTATTGCCTCAAAAGTTGATTTTAATGACGGCAAATACACTGGTCTTAACTGCTATGGTGCCGAAAAGGTAGAGCGTTTGAAAAATGAAATGCCTGGCTTTGAATATGATTATTTTTATTCAGATTCTCTGTCGGATGCTCCTCTGGCAAGCCTTGCAAAGAAAAACAGCTATATAGTTTTGGGCGATCAGCTCATTGAATGGAGCAAATATAAAGAAACCGGATTCAAAAAGATAAAGAAAATGCTTTTCAGTATAGAATTTCTTTCGTTTTTAATTGTTGGTGTTATAAATACTTTTAATGGCACCTTGTTTTCATATCTGTATTCGTTTTTGCCGTTTTTAAATGCAAATACCGCCTTTGCAGTGGGTTATCTAACTTCTCTTACAATATCTTATTTTTTAAATATTGTTATAACCTTTAACGATAAGCCCGATTTTGTGAAATATATAAAGTTTGCAGTATCATATATACCAAACTTTATAATACAGAATATAGTAGTCATTCTTGTATATAATATTTTACATTTCCATAGGCTCATAGCGTATTTGCTGGCGGCTGTAGTTGGTGTACCGGTAACATTTGTTATTATGAAAACCTTTGTATTTAAAAAGGATAAGCAGAGGCATTAGTATTCGAGCTCGCCTAAAACAAGTAAAATCTCTCTTTTTCTTTGTTGTCGGTCTTAAAATACGGAAGTTCCCTGTGACCTTCCGCCTCGAAAACAAACAATTTAATCAATAATCGCTGCACTCAAAACTGCTTTTGAGCTTGCTGATTGCTTTTTTCTCAATTCTTGATACATAAGAACGGCTGATACCAAGTATTTTTGCAACTTCCTTTTGCGTCATTTCGCAGCCATTTGACAGCCCGTAGCGCATTTCCAGAACGCGTTTTTCTCTTTCGGGCAGAAATTGCTGTATGTATTGATAAAGCTGTTTAATCTGCATTTTAAGGTTAACCTCGTCAAAAATATCCTCATCGTCGTTGCTGAGCTTGTCAATAAGAGTAATTTCGTTTCCGTCCTTGTCTTTGCCTATAGGGTCCTGAAGCAGTAGCGCGTTGCCGGATTTTTTTCCGGAACGCAGATGCATAAGTATTTCGTTTTCGATGCATTTTCCGGCATAGGTGGCAAGGCGTGTTCCTTTCTTGTAGTTAAAGGTTGTTATAGCCTTTATAAGACCGATTGTACCGATTGATATTAAATCATCACTGTCGTCTTGTAGCGAGGAATATTTTTTCACTACGTGAGCCACAAGCCTCAGGTTGCGTTCAATGAGTATATTTTTAGCGTTTTTGTCACCGTCCTCCCAGAGCTTAAGATATTCTCTTTCTTCCTCGGGAGAAAGGGGCGCTTTAAAAGAATTGATGTTTGTAACGTAAGACATCATAAAAAAGCAGTTGGTCAAGAATGTAAAAAGGGAGTTTAATAAAAAGTAAAGCATAAGCACTCCTCCTGAAATATATATACTGTAGATTATATGTGGTTTTCAGGAAGTGTGTGCCTGTCTGGCAGAAATTAACCATAAAAATTTAATAAAATATAAAAATCGCGGAGGGGAAAATATGAATGAAAATTTGAAAAAGAGCATAATGCTCCGGCTTGATTCAGTAGCTAAAGCCCTTAATAAAAACCGTATGGATGCCATAGTGGTAGAAAGTAAAGAAGATCTTTTGTCGGAGATTAAAAAGCTTATAAGCAAAAATGATAAGATTTTCAGCGGCGGTTCAGAGACACTTAAGGAAACAGGTATAATCGATATGCTCAATAACGATGGATATGATTATTACTATAGGGGAAGAAGCGATAAAAACGGCGAGCCTATAGATGTAATGCGTGAGGCGTTTTATGGAGATTGGTATTTCACAAGTGCCAATGCAGTAACGCTTGATGGGCAGCTTTATAATGTAGACGGTAATGCTAATCGTGTTGCGGCAATATCATACGGACCTAAAAACGTTGTTGTTGTGGTAGGCTATAATAAAATAGTAAAAGATATCGCAGAAGCGGTAGAGAGAGTGAAAGCCATAGCGGCACCTGCAAATTGTGTGCGCCTGGAGAAGAACACCGGCTGCGCAGTGACCGGTCACTGTACTGAGTGTAAATCAGAGGGCAGAATATGTTGCACGTATACTCTTCACGGATACCAGAGAGAAGCCGGCAGAATAAAGGTGTTCCTGCTTCCTGAAGAGCTGGGATATTGATAAATATAAAAGATAGTGGTGAAATAAAAATGATAAAAAAGTTTGTAAATGATTTAAAAAAGGAATTCAAGGGATATAATGGAAAAAGATTTTCCAAAGATCTTATGGCTGGGCTTACAGTAACGGCAGTTGCACTGCCTCTCGCACTTGCTTTTGGTGTGAGCTCTGGCGCAGATGCAGCGGCAGGACTTATTACTGCTATTATAGCAGGACTTGTGATAAGCTTTTTCTCCGGCGCATCATTCCAGATATCCGGACCCACCGGTGCTATGACGGCAGTGCTTATAACAATAGTAGCCAAATTTCAGATGCAGGGTGTGTTTGTGGCTTGCTTTATTGCAGGACTTCTGCTTCTGCTGTTTGGCGTGTTTAAGCTTGGCAAAATGGTTGATTTTATATCAATGCCGGTTGTAACCGGCTTCACGTCAGGTATAGCGATTATTATTGCTATGGGGCAAATAGATAATTTTTTCGGCACCTCATCAGTAGGCGAAACAGCACTTGAAAAGCTTTTTTCTTATGGAACGCTTGGTTTTTCACCTAACTGGTACGCCGTTGCAATAGGTCTTCTTGTGATACTTATAATGGCTTTTTATCCAAAAAAATGGAATAATGTTGTCCCGTCGTCCCTTGTATCTATAATAATAGCTGCAATAGTAAGCTATGTGGCAGGCTTTGATATAAAAACAGTAGGAGAGATACCGAGAACACTGTTGCCTGAAACACGATTGGTATTTTCGGGTATTAACGCAGATATGGTAAAGGCACTTCTGTCACCGGCATTTACTATAGCGATGCTTGCAATGGTAGAGAGTCTTTTGTGTGGCTCTGCGGCAGCGAGAATGAAAAAAGAGGATTTTGATGCCGATCGTGAGCTTGTAGCACAGGGTGTGGGTAATATGCTTATACCATTTTTCGGTGGTGTGCCGGCAACGGCAGCTATAGCGAGAACAAGTGTTGCTATCAAGTCAGGCTGCGAAACGCGTTTGACGGGTATAATTCATTCGGTAGGCTTGCTGATTTCAATGTTTCTGCTTGGACCACTTATGGCAAAGCTTCCGCTTTCTGCACTTGCGGGAGTGCTTATAGTAACTGCCTGGAGAATGAACGAGTGGGAGACCATCGGATACATATTTAAAAAAGGCTTCAAAGGCGCTATAGCACAGTTTTTAATTACTATGATTTGTACCGTAGTGTTTGATTTAACTGTTGCTATTGTTGTGGGAGTGGCACTTTCTTTTCTGCTTTTTGTTGTGAAATCCGCAAACTTTGATATTGCGGTTTCAAAGGTAGAAAATAAAAGACTTGGCGTAGATGATGCAGACGTTGAGAGTAAACATAAAAATTCGGTTGTTGTGTATGTGACGGGCAGTGTGTTTTTTGGTAACTCTGTAAAGCTTGGTAATGCCATAGAGGAGCAGACAGCCTGTGATGAAATAATTCTTTCAATGCGTGGAGTGCCGCAGGTAGATACATCAGCAGCACAGAATCTGTATGAAATTTTCAAAAATTTAAAAGAGCGTAATGTTAAACTGCTTTTGTGCGGGGTGCAGCCTAATGTGAAAGAGATAATGGAGCGTTCCGGTATATGTAACGTGATAGGAGAAGATAGCTTTTACTGGAGCGTAGATAAAGCTTTGCTTTCCTGATGTAGAGGTGAAATATGAAAAAAGGAATCTATAAACATTTTAAGGGTAACCTGTATGAACTTCTTTGTGTGGCAAAGCATAGTGAAACACTCGAGGAAATGGTGGTTTATAAGGCTTTGTACGGCGATGGAGATGTATGGGTAAGACCGGCTTCAATGTGGGATGAGCAGGTGGAGCGTGATGGTGAGATGGTTAACCGCTTTCAGCTTGTAGAAGAGAAGGAATAAAAAATATTTAGTATTCTAAAATAGAGGAAAATGAGGTTTTTTGTTGTATTTATAAAATATAGCAAAAAACCTTGTTTGTTTTGAGAGGGCTGATGTGAATGAGTATACGTGAACAAACGGAAGAAATAGAAATAACTTATCTTGCATCCTATGCATTTCCTTCGGTAAAAAGTGCCGGCAGAGTACGGCCTGAAGAGAAATGCCAGATACGTACCGAGTTTGCCAGGGATAGGGATAAGGTAATTCACTGTAAGGCGTTTAGACGTTTAAAGCATAAAACACAGGTGTTTATAACTTCGGATAACGACCATTTCAGAACACGCCTTACTCATACACTTGAGGTGGCACAGATAGCCCGTACTATTGCTAAGGCGGCACATCTTAACGAAGAGCTTGTAGAGGCAATATGCCTTGCTCACGATTTAGGACACACGCCTTTCGGCCACGCCGGAGAGAAGATTCTAACTAAGCTTAATCCGGATGGTTTTAAGCATTATGAACAGAGCTTGCGTGTTGTGGATGTTTTGGAGCGTGACGGAGCCGGACTCAATCTTACTTATGAAGTACGTGACGGTATATTGAACCATTCCGGAGATAATGAGGCGTCTACACAGGAGGGCAGACTTGTTAAGCTTGCAGACAGATTTGCGTATATAAATCACGATATTGATGATGCTATACGGGCAGGGCTTATTAAGGGTAAGGATTTGCCGACAGAATACACCGATGTTCTTGGCAGAACACATTCTGAGCGTATAGACAGTCTTATTCTTGATACAGTTTATGCAACCGTTAAAAATGGATTTGTTACAATGACGGATGAAACAGAAAAAGCAATGCTTGGTCTGCGTGATTTTTTGTTTGACAGAGTGTATAATGTTTTGGCAGAAAGAGACGATAACGCTGCAATGGTAATAGAGAAGCTTTATAATCATTTCTGTAAGTATAAAGATGCCTTGCCAAAAGAGTATAAAAATCTTTTAGAAAGATATGAATTGCATACAGTTGTATGCGATTATATAGCGGGTATGACGGATAATTACAGTATTATGTTGTTTGAAGAGCTTTTTATGCCGAATTGAAATTTAAAAATATAAAAAGGGTTTTGCAGTTTTGTGTCGAAATTAAGTATGGAGTAAAACGAAGCAGTTTTCAGTTTAAGTGAGGAGGAAGATACTGATGCCGATGATTCCTGACCATATCATTCGGGAAATCGCTGAAAAAAGTGATATTTATGAGCTGGTATCACAATATGTATCACTTAAGAAAACCGGCTCGTCGTATACAGGTCTGTGTCCTTTTCATAATGAGAAAACCCCGTCGTTTTCAGTTTCGCCGCAAAAGGGCATTTTCCACTGCTTCGGTTGTGGAGAAGGCGGTAATGCCATCGGCTTTTTAATGAAGATAGAAAATATATCTTTTTATGAAGCGGTGAAGCGCCTTGCAGAGAAGGCTAATGTGGAGATTCCCAAGGCAGATGCCTCTGACTTTCAAAAAAGCTCTGAACGTCAGAGGGAACGGGAGATTATATACGAGATCAATAAATCTGCCGCAGAGAGATTTTATGAGAATTTAAAAAACAGTAAAGATGGTATAGCATACTTTAAAAATCGTGGAATAGACGGAAGCTGGGCTAAAAAATTCTGGCTTGGATACGCCAAAAATGGTTGGGACGATATTTTTGAATATTTAAAAAGTAAGGGCTATACTGAAAGCGATATATTAAAATCAGGAATGATAACCGGTAATGATAGCGGAAAATATTACGACAGATTTCGTCATAGAGTAATGTTTCCCATCTTTGATGAACGGGATAATATAATAGGCTTTGGAGGTCGTGTTTTAAATGATGATAAGCCTAAATATTTAAACTCTCCGGAAAGCCCTGTGTTCAGTAAGGGTAAAAACCTTTTTGCACTCAATATTGCTAAGAGAACGCGTGCGGATTACGTAATACTGGTTGAAGGCTATATGGATGTAATTGCACTTGCGATGAACGGATATTTAAATACCGTTGCTACACTTGGAACAGCCGTCACGCCTGATCAGGCAAAGATTTTGAAAAAGTATTTTAAAGAGGTTGTTATTTGTTATGACAGTGACCCTGCCGGACGGACGGCTACCAATAAGGCCATAAGGATAATGCGGGAAGCAGGAGTTAAATGCTCTGTGATGTATTTGTCAGGAGGTAAAGATCCTGATGAATATATTAAAAAAATGGGGAAAGACAGCTTTAATTCTGCTTTAAATGCGAGAAAAACGGATTTAACGTATTTAATAGAATATTATAGGGAAAAATTTGACATAAATATTGACGGAGAAAAAGTTTCGTATATTGATGAGCTTGTGCCGTATCTGCTGTTGGTAAACAATCCGGTAGAGCTTGATGTGTATGTAAATAAGCTTTCGTCATTAACGGCAATAACACCGCAGGCGCTTTATTCACAGCTTGGTATTAAGAAAGTTGCATCTTCTCCTAAGGCTGATGCCACTGAGGAGAATATCAGAAAAAAAGCCAACAGAGGGCAGAGTAAAGCCGACCTTGCCCGGGAGGGCTTGCTGGCGCTTATAATTTCCAATAAAAGCCTTTATTTGTCAAATAGCGACCAGCTTGCTGAAGAGCTTTTCGGCGATGGCTCATTAAAGCACATATTTCTGTATGTGAAATCAGCTTATGATTCCGGAAAAGTTTTTGATATAAATCTTATGATGGCATCATTGGAGGAAGAGCATATAAAGGCTCTTTCGCGGATATTGAGTATAGATACATTCATCGCCAATGAAGAAAAGGCTTTTAAAGACTTTTTAAAGGTGCTCAATGAAGAACAGCGTGTGGCAAAGATTTTTGATATGTTAAATAACGGAAGCGTAGAAACGCTTAATGAAATGATAAAGAAAAATAACTAAAGAAGGAGCAAAATAAAATGTCTGAAAATCAGGTGAATAACGAGCAGAAGACTCCGGAGCTTAATTCCAATCCTGCTGAAACCAAAAAACTGATAATCAAAGAGCTCATTGAAATAGGAAAGAAAAAGGGCGTGCTTTCGTTTAGTGAGATAGACGAGGCACTTGCTGATTATGAGCTTGACCAAAGGCAGAAGGACTCTATTTATGATAAAATGGAAGCTAACGGTGTAGAGCTTGTGGAAGACCTTGAAAAAGAACTTGAAGCTATCCAGAATGATGAGGTTGACGAAAAGGAAATGGACCTTTCTGTGCCTGAGGGCATAAGCGTAGATGACCCTGTGCGTATGTACCTTAAAGAAATCGGAAAAGTTCCGCTTCTTTCTGCTGATGAAGAAATAGAGCTTGCCGAAAGAATGGCAAACGGCGATGCAGCTGCGAAGAAACGTTTGTCAGAGGCAAACCTGCGCCTTGTTGTTTCAATTGCAAAGCGTTATGTGGGTCGCGGAATGCTGTTTTTGGATCTTATACAGGAAGGTAATTTAGGTCTTATAAAAGCCGTTGAAAAGTTTGACTATACAA
>JAZNZL010000003.1:0-2774 GCA_045594925.1 Clostridia bacterium | reverse complement strand
TAAGGCTCTGTGCCTTCCCTGAAATTATGGTCACCGACAATTACAATACCGCCGCCGTATTTTTTCTGTAATTCTTCACCTTTTTTATACAGCAGCTTTACCTGTTCAACACGTGCCTGCTTTCCGCTTAAAACTACGTGGGTGTTAATAGCAGATACTACACTTCCGGTACTATTATCCTGCAAAACTGCCCAGGTCATAGTACGTTTCATATTGATACTATCCCATTGCTGCGTTGACATATTTCCATCGGGAGTCATAAACGCAGCGCCGCTTTCTAAAAGCGTATACTTATCCTTTTTGTAATAAATGGGGTTCATCAGGTCCCAGGTTGTATTTGTTCTGATGCTGTCGTAGGTGTTTCCATACCTTGAATACCCTTCAACATAAGCGTAGCCTTCCGGCGCATTTGCTTTTAACTGATTAACCCAGAGGTAATTTACCTCCTGCATACCCACAATATCAATATCATAATTTTCTAAGGTTTTAACAAACAAAGGATAACGTGCAGCAACGGTTCGTCCTGTTTCATTTGTTGCTAAAACGTTGTAAGACATAACTTTGATTTCATCAGCATCTGAGCAATAAACCTTTTCGCAATAATCTAATTTTTGCTCATCTAAAAGCTGATAAGGGAAACAGCCGGTACATAACAGGTATTCTTCCTCTGCTTCATCTTCTGACGGTATATACTGGTATGCATAACTGCTTTCAGGGTTATTATCATCAGCCATAGAAATTTTAGTAACAGTTGTATTGCCTTTTTTAAGCTCTGCCCAAACAGTTGTGCCTGCATCGCTGCTTCGTTTAAGCTGGCTGATGCCGTCAAGTGTGCTGCTTGTGCTTCCTGATTCTACACAGGGAATCAGCACACGGCTTTCCATAGGAATATCGGTTCCGTAAAAGGCGTTAAAGCCATTCCAATATTCCGCAAGCTCCTGATCACTGGCATATCCGTATCCAAGAGCAACACTGTCAGCAGAGTAAACACCAATGATGTAAATTTCTCCGGGTTCTAAAATCATACTTCCGCCGGATTCTTTTACCCAAGAGAACGTGTGCGCTGCAGTGTCGTGATAAACAAAGGAATAGTCACTTAAATCCACAGAGGTTTCTCCGTAGTTATACAATTCTATGTATTGATACGGCTGCACAGAATTTCCGCTGTTTTGTGATGAGCCGTCGGCATAATAGGTGTTTGAGTGCATATTAGAAATTTCTGTAATAAAAACTTCCGGTATGCAAAAATCTTCCAATATCACGCTTTTAACTGCGGATATGGGGGTTTCTCCTTTTTCGTCGGATGTGAGAGTGATATCAACTTTCGCAGCACTTTCATTATCTATAATATTAAAAAAGCCTTTACCATTTTTAACATCTGCTGTATAGCTTTCTATAAGGGTTGATTCGTTATCATAAATCTTAATAAGAGCATACGCGTATTCGGGAACCTGCTCAATTCCGTCTACAGTTATGGCTCCTCTTCTTCCGCCAAAGTCAGTTGTTACCTGAAGTTCATAGGACTGGCTGTTCAGTTGCGCGTCCTGAACAATCTCAGCAAATGCAGTCTGGAAAGCAGATAAGCCTGTGCTTTCTTTTAACGCCTCATAAAGTGATGCATTGACACGCAGACGCAGCTTTTCATAAATCTCCCAAGAGTCCTGATTCAGCAAATAAGATATGGAATCAATGTTTGAATTAAGCTCCTCTGCACTACCGGTTTTTTCTTTAAACAGCGCATACATTTCATCATCGCTGTAGTATTCTACTTCCAGAGAAATAGAATCCCTTACTATATACAACCAGGAAAAATAGGTATCATTGATTTCATCGGATGTATAATATCCTGCGGTTCCGCATACGGTGGTAGATGTATCTAAAGAAAGAGCGTCGTCGGTTTCTTTGATAACATTTCCGCTTTCATCATAAATAACACCATTTGCATAGCTTCCAAAATTTTCTATGTTATACAGGTTTTCATTCGCCGAGGTCAGCGCCTGCTTTGCCGGAGTCAGTACAAACTGGGCGTGGTTTCCGGCTTCAAAGGCAGAACGCACACTCTCTGTTACATCAAGCTCTATTTCTAACGGATAATTATAAACAATTGTGTCTCCGAAGATGTTGTCCTCAGTTGCTACGTCGCTTGCAGTGGTTTTTGTATATGCGCAAACCGATGATGCAATTTCCGGATAATAATTTCCGGATGTGTTAATCATCAGCTTGTCAGCTTTAGTTGTTGATCCTGTTGCTGTTACCTTTTTGGTGGAGCTAAGCGAGGTAACATCTGTTTCCACCTTCAATGCAGAGGTGTCCGACAGTGAAACCGCCGCAAGATAAACCGTCTTTTCCGTTTCACGGGCGCGGGCATCCAGATTGATGGTCGCTTTCTTGATTCTGGACGGAACTATCTCATTGGAAGCAAAACGAATATAATTCACTCTTCCCCAATAGGTTATGTTCCAAGGCTCATACACATAATCGGCTGAGTCATATTTTTGATTACTCCACATACGTCTTTGCTGAGTAGATGCGGGTGTAAGAGAAAGTGTAGTTCCCTGCTCAGTGCTGCTTGCAAATACACAAAAAGACAAAGAATTCAACACCATCAGCACACACATCATAATCAATAAAGTGCGTCGAAAGTTTTTTCTCATCGCAAATCAAACCCCTTTATGTACGTTCTCATTATTTTGATATCCTTATATTATAATATTTATAAAGCCAAAAGTCAATATTTCAGTATTATAAAAGCCACCAGTCAATTATTAAAGACT
>JAZNZL010000002.1:0-2309 GCA_045594925.1 Clostridia bacterium | reverse complement strand
GATGTAAATATAAACGGAGCACCTATAGGCTCTATGCTGTGCTATGTAGTGATACTGGGTCTGAATATATACTCCATAAAGAAAGAAATTGGTGTAAAGTTTGGCGTAATGCAAACGGTAGTCAAGCCTGTGCTTTCATCACTTGTGATGGCGGTGGTAACGGTTGCGGTATATAATTATACAGAATTTATGGGTAACAGAGTAGCAGTTGTTATAGCCATATGCGCGGCAGCGGTGGTGTATTTCGGGATGTTGTTTATACTTGGAGCCATAACCCGTGAGGATGTGGAGATGATTCCAAAATCAGAAAAAATTCTCCCGCTTATGGAGAAACTCAAGCTTGTACGGAGGTAGTGTATGCGACTAGATAAGTATTTAAAGGTATCGCGTCTTATAAAACGCAGAACGGTGGCTAATGAGGCTTGCGAGAACGGAAAAATCTCTTTAAACGGCAGAGTAGCCAAACCCTCTGCAGACGTTAAAGAAGGAGATATAATAGAGCTTACTCTTGGAGAGAAAGTAATAAAAGTAAAAGTGGTAAAGGTTACTGAGCACGTTTTGAAAAGTGATGCTGTTGATATGTATGAGGTAATCAACTGAAAAGGAAAAGAGGGTTGATGATGAAATATACTTTTAAAGGCGGTATACATCCGAAAGATGGAAAAGCCGCAACAGAGAACAAACCAATAGTAAAGCTGGAAGCGCCTAAGGAGATGGTGTTTCCTATGGTTCAGCATCTGGGAGCGCCCTGCACACCCTGTGTAAATGTGGGCGATGCTGTAACTATGGGACAGAAGATAGGGGATAGCGATGCATTTGTAAGTGCGCCTATTCACTCGTCAGTGTCGGGAGTAGTAACGGCTATAGAGCAAAGACGTCATCCGAACGGTAATATGGTGCAGTGCGTTGTGGTGGAAAATAACGGACTCAATACAATGCATCCCGATATCAGACCTTATAATGATATTGATAAGCTCACACCGGAAGAAATGATAAAGATTGTACGTGAAGCTGGTATAGTAGGTATGGGCGGAGCGTGCTTCCCCACACATATAAAGCTGAATCCCCCTGCAGATAAAAAGATAGATTTGTGCGTTATAAACGGAGCTGAGTGCGAACCGTATTTAACATCCGACCATAGAGTAATGATAGAGACCCCCGAAAAGATAATGAAGGGCACAACGCTCATTATGAAGATACTGGGTGTAGATAAGGCATACATAGGTATAGAAGAAAATAAGCCTAAAGCAATAGCGGCAATGAAAGAGGCAGCAAAAGCCCATAAGGGTATACAGATAAAAACGTTAAAAACCAAATATCCCCAAGGTAGTGAAAAACATCTTGTAAAGGCTCTTACAGGCAGAGAGATACCGTCAGGCGGTCTTCCGGCAGATGCTGGTGTAATAGTAAATAATATAGATACCTGCGCAGCTATATATAATGCCATTACATACAGAGTTCCGGTTATGAGCCGTGTTGTAACTGTTTCTGGTTCAGGTATAGCAGAGCCGTCAAATTTCAGGGTTTCCACCGGAACGCCGTTCAGATATGTAATAGAAGCGGCAGGCGGACTCAAGGACGGCGTAAAAAAGGTTATAATGGGCGGTCCCCTGATGGGCGTGGCGCAGTTTGACTTGGATGTACCGGTTGTAAAGGGTTCTTCAGGGATACTGGCGTTTACCGAAAAAGAGATAAAGGAAAAGGAACCTTCGCCTTGTATCCGATGCGGAAAGTGCGTGCGGAACTGTCCTATGGGGCTTATGCCGCTGTACCTTAATGCGTATGCACAGGCAGGCGATGTAGATAAATGTCTGGAATATAATATAATGGATTGTATCAGCTGTGGTGTGTGCGCCTACACTTGTCAGTGTGAGCAGATACCCACACAAAACATCAAGAAGATAAAGAATGAGATACTCAAAAGAAGGCAGGTGAAATAAGCCGATGGAAAATAAACTTATAGTTTCATACTCACCGCATATACGAGGCCGTGACAGTGTGGCGCTTACAATGTTTGATGTAATAATCGCCCTTATTCCCGCACTTGCAGGAGCAGTGTTCTTTTATGGTATGCGTGTATTTGCAGTTTGTGCAGTAACAGTGGCGGCTTGTGTGCTTTCGGAGTTTTTGTGGGAGAAGGCCACAGGTAAAAAAATAACCGTTGGTGATTTTAGTGCTGTTGTAACCGGAATGCTTTTGTCATTTACACTGCCACCCACAATACCGTATTATATGGCGGCTGTCGGCGGAGTGTTCGCTATAATTGTAGTTAAGATGTTTTTTGGCGGTATAGGACAGAACTTTGTAAA
>JAZNZL010000001.1:0-8166 GCA_045594925.1 Clostridia bacterium | reverse complement strand
GAAAAAAGGACAAACACTGTAATAAATGAGCAATATAATAAAACTTATTTTAAGCAGTCGTTTCATAATATTGCTAAAACTATGACCGGCGTAATTCTGCCTTGGGGCGTACTTACAGGTATAAGACCCGGTAAGATAGCCCGCGAGCTTATTGAAAGCGGTATGAGTGAAGCTGACACTAAAACTTGCTTTTTAACACATTATTTGACCGATGAGCGTAAGGCAGACCTTGCTATAGAAGTTGCCAAAAATGAGATGAAGCTTTTGACCGGTATGGATAAAAATGCTGTAAGTCTTTATGTGGGTATACCGTTTTGTCCCACCAGATGTCTGTATTGCTCTTTCACATCGCAGTCAATAAAATTTACATCAAAGTTTGTCGAGCCATATCTTGAAGCACTTTATAAAGAGATAGAGTATACATCGCAGAAGCTTAAAGAAACTGATAAATATATAGAAACCGTTTATATAGGCGGAGGCACACCCACATCACTCACCGCAAATCAGCTTGACGGCCTTTTAAAAAAGCTTTATAAAGAGTTTGATTTAAGCAGAGTAAGAGAGTTTTCCGTAGAGGCCGGCAGACCTGATACTATAACAGCAGAAAAGCTTTTTGCACTAAAAAATAATAATGTAAGCAGAATAAGCATAAATCCGCAAACAATAAATGATAAAACTCTTAAAATAATTGGCAGAAGCCACACATCAGATGAATTTATAAAAAGCTTTGAGCTTGCTGTTAAATGTGGATTTAATAATATCAATACTGATATAATAGCAGGGCTTCCTGATGAAAGCACAGAAGATTTTCTCAATACTTTGAATTGTATAAAAGAGCTTAATCCGTCTAATGTAACTGTTCATACTATGAGTATAAAGCGAGGCTCATTTCTTGACCGTGATTATGATATGTATGCAGTGTCAAGCGCTGATGCTGTAAATAAAATGCTGGACGCTTCATATGATGCTATGAAATCACTTGGTAAGCTGCCGTATTATATGTATCGGCAAAAAAATATGCTTGGCAATCTGGAGAATGTAGGATATTGCGATGCAGGTTTTGAAAATCTTTATAATATCTATATAATGGAAGAGGTACAGTCTATAATAGCGCTTGGGGTAGGTGCTTCCAGTAAGATTGTATCAGGTGACAGGATAGAGCGAGTTTTTAATGTAAAAGACGTTTATGAATATATAACCCGTCACGAAGAAATGCTTGAGAGAAAGACTCAGTTGTTTAACTATTTAACGGAGGGATAAAATGCCTGAGATTAAAATTATGCATATGGCAGATGTTCATTTTGGACGTCCCGTATCAGGACTGGATGAAACCTTGCGTAATGTACGCCGTCAGGAAGTGCGTGCATCATTTAGCGATGCACTTAAAACTGCCGGAGAGCAAAATGTAGACGCGGTTTTAATATCCGGTGATTTGTTTGATTCCTCCGAAGCCGATAAAAGCACGATTAATTTTATAAAAACAGAGCTTAAGAAAATTCAACATATACCTGTTTTTGTTTCACCCGGAAATCACGACCCGCTGGGCAACGCATATAAAATGCTTGATGACGGCAGCTGCTCAAACCTTATAGTGTTTGCAGAAAATGTAACGGTTAAAGCTTTTCCGGATAAAGGTTTTGCTGTTTATGGTGTGGGCTTTGATAATGAGGTTGTTGATAAGCCGCTTTTAAAAAATCTTAAAGCAGAAGACAGTAGTCTTGTAAATATAGCGGTTGTTCACGGAGAACTTGCAACAGAGAGTGCGTATAATCCTGTGAAAGAATCAGATATTGCTGAAAGCGGAATGGATTATGTGGCGCTTGGACATGTGCACGCCTTTTCAGGCATAAAAAAAGCTGGGAATACTTGTTATGCATATAGCGGGGCTTTAGAGGGCGGCGGATTTGATGAGTGCGATGAAAAAGGTGTTCTGATAGGCACCGTTTCAAAGGGAACGTGTGCTCTTGAGTTTTTGAGAATGTGTAAAAGATGCTATCGCACTGTAGAAGTAGATGTAACTGGCGCCGGTACACTTGAGGAGATAATAGACAGAGTAAAGGCTAAGATTGAAGATAAAAAGGATTTGTATAAAATAGTTCTAACCGGTGTAAGAGGTGAAAAGATTCCCGCCGGAGTTATTGAGAATGAGATTGAGGCTTTTTATGTAAAAACTAAGGATTTCACCCGTGGTGCATATAATATTGAAGAAATGTCAAAGGATTATACCATAGGCGGCTTGTTTGCGAAAAAGGTACTTGAACGTATGCAAAGCTGCAGCGAAGAAGAAAAAGAGGATTTGCGAAAAGCAGCAGATGTAGTATTTGATATATTGTCAGAATAGGAAGATGTAATATGAGCGAATACAGAAAGCTTATAAATTCGTCAATACAGTATGTAAAAGGTGTGGGAGAGAAACGTGCCACACTATTTAATAAGATAGGAATACATAATGTAGAGGATTTGCTCCATTATTTCCCGCGTGAATATGAAGACAGACGCCATATATATAAGATTTCACAGCTTTCAGAGGGTATGGTTTGCTGTATTAAAGCTCCGGTGCTGACTGTTGCGGCGGAACGTAGGTTTAAATATAACCTTTCTGTGTTTTCCCTTGCAATAGACGATGGCAGTGGTAGTATAAGTGTGTTCTGGTTCACATCGCCCAAGTTCAAACGTAATTTTGAACGGGGTGTTGAATATATTTTTTATGGTAAGGCAGTTTCAAGAAACGGCTGGCTTCAGTTTGAGCTTATAGAGGCAGAGCGTGCAGATAAAAACACTAAAACCGGTAAGATTTTGCCTGTGTACCCGCTGACTAAAGGCATAAACCAGAGTAATCTTCGGAATATGCTTTCCTATGTGCTTGATAATATAGATTATCTTGAGGACTTTCTTCCGGAGTCCGTTGTTTCTGCCAATGGACTTATGAGCTATGATGAAGCTATGCGCAGTATCCATTTTCCGGAGGAGATGGATAAATTTGAGCAAGCCCGTAAGCGATTTGTGTTTGAAGAACTTTTTGTGTTGCAGCTTTCGCTTAATTATATGAAAAATCGCAGAGCCACCACCGGCGGATATATATTTTCTGATATTTCCTGCGGCAGAGAGTTTGTGGATTCACTACCCTTTGAACTCACACCTTCACAAAAAACCGCCATACGTGAAATATGTCAGGATTTCCAAAGCGGAAAGCCAATGAACAGACTTGTTCAGGGAGATGTTGGCAGCGGAAAAACAGTTGTTGCAGCCTGTGCTATGTTCATAGCGGTAAAAAACGGATATCAGGCGGCACTTATGGCGCCTACGGAGATTTTGGCGGCACAGCACTATGAGACCTTTAAAAAGTTTTTTGGTGATAAATTTAAAATAGCACTTCTCACCGGCTCAGTAACATCAAAGAAAAAGCTTTTGTCGGAGATAGAGGGCGGTAATTACGATATTGTAATCGGTACACACGCACTTATAGAGGATAATGTGGTGTTTAATAATCTTGGTTTCTGCGTAACGGATGAACAGCATCGTTTCGGTGTAAGCCAGCGTTCAAAATTAAGCGGTAAAGCAGATTTCTGCCACGTTCTTGTAATGAGTGCCACACCTATTCCCCGAACACTTGCCCTTATTCTTTATGGCGACCTTGATATAACCATAATATCCGATAAACCTGCCGGCAGACAGGATATAGATACTTTCTGTATAAACACCTCAATACGCGCAAGGGCGTATGGCTTCGTGCGTAAACAGCTTGAAGCCGGCAGACAGGCGTATGTGGTGTGTCCGCTTGTAGAGGAGTCAGAAAACTTAAATGCAGTATCAGGCGTGCAGTTTGCGGAGAAATTGCAGAAGGATATCTTCCCTGATTATACAGTGGGGCTTTTGCACGGAAAGATGAAATCTAAAGAAAAAGACGATGTTATGATGCGCTTTAAAAACGGCGAAATCAATGTGCTTGTTTCTACAACCGTTGTGGAAGTAGGCGTAGATGTACCTAATGCAAATATTATGATAATCGAAAATGCCGAAAGATTTGGACTTTCACAGCTCCATCAGTTAAGGGGTAGAGTAGGCAGAGGAGCATACAAATCATATTGTGTGCTGGTTACTGATAGCCAGAATGATGCCACCAAACAGCGAATGAATACAATGACCTCCACCAATGACGGCTTTAAAATATCGCAGAAAGACCTTGAGCTTCGTGGTTGCGGTGAATTTTTCGGCACACGACAGCACGGTCTGCCTGAGCTTAAAATAGCTAATCTTTTCACAGATATAGATATCTTAAAAAAGGCACAGCAAGAGTGTGAAAAAATCTTAAACGAAAACCCCTATCTTCAGGGTAAAGAGTTTGAACGTCTTAAGCTGCGTATAACTCATATGTTCAATAAATTTGAGGGAGCAGATATTTTTAATTAAAAAAAGAGTGTTCGTGATGAACACTCTTTTTTAATGTGTGTTTAATAATCAGCCAAGCAAAACATCAAATATCAGCATAAGGCAAAACCCAACAAGCAGTGAATAGGTAGCACCTCTCTGACTTCCGTGAGTATGAGTTTCCGGAATCATCTCGTCGCTTATAACGTATAGCATAGTTCCGCCGGCAAAGGCAAGAGCAAATGGTAAAACAGCACTTGAAACTGTAACTGCAAAGTAGCCGATAAATGTGCCTATAACTTCCACTAGTCCGGTTATAAGGGCACATATAAAGGTTTTTGCAGGGGAAATTCCCGCAGCAAGCATAGGTCCGATAATAACCATTCCTTCAGGAATGTTCTGCAGCGCTATACCACCGGCAATAAGGAAAGCTTCGGCAGTGTTTCCTGAACCGAATCCTACGCCTGCAGCAATCCCCTCAGGCAGATTGTGAATGGCGATTGCCAGAACGAATAGCATAACCTTGTTAAAGCTTGAAGAATCAGGGTGGCTTTCAGCTTCGTTGCCCATAAGCCTGTGTAAATGCGGCACTAGCTTGTCTATAATGTTAAGACACACAGCACCGGTAAAAATACCGCTTACAGCGTGTAATAACCCTAAATTTCCACCATATTCCAAAGACGGCAGAATAAGTCCCAGTACAGCAGCAGCAAGCATAACTCCGGCAGCGAACGAAAGGACAATGTCGCTGAATTTTTGAGATATGTTTTTAAATAAAAATCCTATCACAGCACCGAATAAGGTTGCACCGCCCACACCCAATGCGGTTAAAAGAACCATTTGCATAGCAGAAACTCCTTTCAGTTAAAAATCAACTGTTTATGCAGGTATACAATACATTGCGTAATCTTGGCATATATTGCGATTCCTGACAGTTTAGCATATGATGAGCATAAAACATCGAAAGCTTCAAATCGGGGCCAACTAAAAGTGTAGCACCGGCGGCGCCGGACCATCCGAATTCACCAAGATTACCTGTTGAACCGGATTTAGCCTTGTCAATAAGTGTTCTCACTCCAAGACCATAGCCGTAGCCTTTGAGCTGAGGCCATACCATACCGGCTAATTGCTTGCTGTCAAGCTGATTTGTTCTTAAAAGCTCAATAGTTGATGAAGCAAGTATTCTTTCTTTTGTTTTACCTATACCGCCGTTAGCCAATGCGGATGCAAATAACGAATAATCAGACACAGATATTGTCAGTCCCGCACCGCCGCTGTCGTGTAAACTGTCAAGCACGTGTAAATTCTTTTTGCCGTAGTTGATTACTGTGCCAGTGCTATTGCTTGCACCGGCTTGTAATTCTACTATGGTTTTATCGTCATTTGTAACGAATTTATACTGCTCAGCCATTTGGTCGCGAACAGCATCGTTATTAAAATATGCATTTTTAATCCCTAAGGGCATAAAGATATTCTCATCTACATAATCCCTGAATTTCTTTCCTGATATAACCTCTACGACAGCTGCAAGCACATCGTGATTCGAACTGTAGCTCCATTCCTGACCCGGATGAAACGCAAGATAATCTTTGGCGATGCATTTGACAACGTCCATAGTATCAAGCTTTCCGCCGTTTGCTTGTCTTGCCTCGTCATATAACTTTTTACGGCTTTCATAGGTGATACCGGACGTCATAGTGAAAACCTGTCTTAGTGTAATGTGAGAGTCAGCCTTTACAATATCGCCGTTTGGTTTTTTCACGTACATATCTTTAAATTCCGGTATGTACTCATATAACGGGTCGTCAAGCAGGAAGATGCCTTTTTCGTATAACTGCAGAGCCGCTGTAACGGTAACAGGCTTTGTGCAGGAATAAATATTTAAAAGCTTGTTAGAGTCCATAGGTATTTTGTTTTCAATGTCGGCATAACCTGAAGAATAATTAAAAATCTCTTTGTTTTCAATGCAAATACTTACAGAGTTTCCGGGGATTATCCAGGAAGTAAGCTTATCCATATATTGTTCCATTGGTTTAAAGTTCATAATAGCACCTCCCTAAAGTGATATTAACCAAAGTATACTCTTGTTTGGTAAAAAAGTCAATGATACCAATAAAAAAACAGCCTTAACCGTGTTGGCTAAGGCTGTAAGCTACTGATCAATCGCAGCAGCATTTGAGCTGTTCAGATACATCTAAGTTGTCAAAATGATTTCTTTCAGGCGGGAAAAATTCATCCACGGGGAATCTTAATTTTTCAAATAACTCGCAAGGGTTGTTGTCGGTAGATGCGATGCATTCGTTTTCGGGGATGCAGAAGTCAATTACAGGGATGATGAGCTGAACCTTTCTCATAATTCTTGTAATGGTGAATAAGCCAAGGGTTACATAAACTCTCTTTGTGCCACAGTCAACTATTAAATCGTCAAACACTCTGCAAACACCTTCAGGTAAAGAGTTTACATCAGTTTCACCGCAGCAACAGCAGTTGCAGGAATCGTTTATGTCAACTAACTTAGCAGCAAGCGCTATTGGGTCAACAACTTCAATCTGTGCTTTCGGGAGATTGGTTTTCTGCCATAACTGAGTGTCAGCCTCATCGGGCTTGTATTTAGAAGAGAAAGCCTTTGCGTTTCCTTCGGAACCAAAGAGAATAACCTTTTTGTCAAATGTTGCAAGACCTTCAATACGTGTAGGCTGACCAATACCGCAGAAAACATCAAGCTCAATTTTGAAGAAGAATTTAAGATCCACAGTAAAGTATCCGTTGTTAAAGGGAACCGGCTCAACGTCAGAGTAAACCCAAATAATTTCAGCCTTTCTGAACTTCACATTGATAGCTCTGTCAAGAATCTGCTGACCGGCTTCTGTAAGGTAAACCCGTATATTTTCAATACATTCCTTGTCGCGACAACTGTCGTAGATTTTGTCAGTCTGTATGCAAACGCCGTTGCCTGAAGTGTTTGGACAGCAATTAGCTTTTTCGCTCATATAAATTCCTCCAATTCACAAATGAGATTACTTTAGTAATATATTATGTGGAGCTTTTGGAATTTGTGAATATTAAAAATAATTAAAAAAACAGTAGAAATTTCATAAAATTGATGCTATAATGTAAATATCAAATAATAAGTCTTTGGGGCAGGGTGTAATTGCCGACCGGCGGTAAAGTCCGCGAGCGAGAGCTGAAGTGGTGAAATTCCACTACCGACAGTAGAGTCTGGATGAGAAGAGGCTGAAGCTTTTTGTGTATTTTGTAACCCTGAAGATAAATCTTCGGGGTTGTTTTTTTGGAGGGGTAAATATGCGGGATGAGAGAATAAAAAAAATCACTATAATAGGTATGCTTTGTGCTGTCGCGTATGTGGTAATGGTAACAGTGCGCATACCGGTAGTGCTGTTTCTAAAGTATGAGCCGAAAGATGTTATAATAGCAATCGGCGGTTTTTTGTATGGACCTGTGACAGCGGTTATAGTGTCGCTAGTGGTATCGCTGATTGAATTGCTTACGGTAAGTGATACAGGCCTTATAGGGTTTTTGATGAATGTGCTTTCGTCTTGCTCGTTTGCATATATCGCGGCGCTTGTGTATAAAAAGATGAAAAATATCAAAGGAGCAGTTATTGGTCTTGCCACCGGTACAGTTGTAATGTGTGTAGTAATGCTGCTTTGGAACTATATGATTACCCCACTGTATATGAATGTACCAAGGTCAGAAGTTGCAGGCCTTTTGCTTCCCGCTATACTTCCGTTTAATTTGCTGAAAGGCACACTTAATTAAGTCGGAGGCCAAGCGGTC